>NZ_DASYBS010000082.1:0-9068 GCF_036500665.1 Cedecea sp. | reverse complement strand
TCACGTTGCGGCGATCGGGTCTTGGCGACGGGAAATTCACGCTTATCGCTCACGATGACCTGCAGATTACGTACCGACGCACGATCATTTTCTGCCGCCACACGGCGCTGGTTGAAATAGCGCTGCGTGGCCAGTACGGCGATCAACGCAATCACGGCGATAAAAAACAGTGGCGGTTTGCTCATCTTAATTTCCATTCCCTTTTGGCTGTATCAGCATAACCATAACAACAACTTTCACGTTGAAGCGCCACCCGTTTTAGTCATTTCCTCACCAGACACATTAAGTACGCGTGAGTTTCCAGGGTTTAAAGGTTAGCCACAGCAGTAAGCCTGGTAATTGCAAGGCGATCAGTAAGGCTAGCGACCACTGGTAAGCCACCACTGGGTAGCTACCGTCCACTGTAGTCCAGTTGCCGATCACCGCCCCCACCAACCACTGCACGACAAATGCCAATACAAAGACAACCAGATTAAATGACGCGCTTACCCGACCAGCTAATGCAGGTTCGACGGACTGAGCCACAATGGCATAATTCATGGTAGCTGCTGTACCAAAGAAGCTGAACCCCATGGTGATCACATAAGGTGATACGGAAAGACCGCTTAACATCAGCACCTGAAACAGCACAAAGATCACGACACCGCAGCCACAGATCATAATCGGCTGTACGGCATATTTACGCAGGTAATCCGTCAACCAGCCAAAACTGAGCGATCCGGCAACCATGGCTACCGTACCTAACATCAAAGCATTAGCCATTTGTGCATTGCTCAGACCAGCAACATCATGTAGCCAGGGCCCCATCCAAAGCGCCAGGATCGCCATGTAAGTCGCGTGGGCAAAGACTGAATAGAGTCCTAATCGCCAGAAGGTCCATGAGCGATATAAGCGCCCCACCTCGCGACACATGTCGCTGAAATGCGTATTTTTCGATATAAAGGCGCCACGCACTGAAAAGTGAATCACCGCACTCACCAATACTGTTAACACGGCCAGCAGCAAGAATGCTTCTCGCCAGGTGATCCAAGTTAATGCCGCATGCAGCGGTGCCGTCGAAGCCATAGCTCCCAAACCGCCAACTGAAAGTAGACAAGCGGTACTGAGTGGCAGTCTGTCTACCGGTAACCAGATTGAGCATGCCTTGATGGCACTCATCAGGGAACCAGCAACCCCCAAACCGATCAAGCCACGCCCAATCAACAACCCCGCCTCGCTATGCGACATTGCAAAAATCACTGAGCCGGCAGCGGCTATCAACAGCATCGGGCTTTGCACCGACCGGGGACCATAGCGATCCAGCATCACACCGAGGGGCAATTGGGCAGCGGCGAACGTGAGGAAATAGACCCCGGTTAAAACCCCCAAGCTTTCTGCTGGAAGGTGCAGCTCATTGGCAAGATCGTTATAAATCACGGCGTTCACGGTACGGTACAGGTAGGAGATAAAATGCCCCATACCGAAGGGGATAAAAATCGTCAGGAACAACATGGCGAAGCTTTTTTTCGCTTCCTGTACCGCTACGCTAGAAACCTGTTCATTCTGCATTCTCAGACGCCTCCTGCTTAATGGGGGAGAATGTGGTACGTATCTCGCAACAGACGCGGCCACGAGTATCATTGAGCCAAAGCTCATCAGGTGTCGGCAGCATTTCTGATACGTGAATCACCCGCGCTTTCTTCAACGCCGTCGCCAGCGTGTCTAAAGAAAGCGGATTATCGAAATCGATAAATAAAGGCTTAGGCTCACTGTCACACTTGATAAATACCCAACGCGGCAGTGCCTGTCGCTGCTGCCATTCCTGCCACTGGATAAACGCCATAAACTCATCGGAAACCGCTTCTGGCCATCCACCGGTGTTAAACGCCCAGGTACGTCGCTTGTACAGGGTACGGTTCACACGAATGCGGCGTGGCTCATGGCGTGGCAACATATCTCCCGCCAGTTGAAACAGTAATTGATGCAGAGCAGTGCTGTTGACACAAAGCAAATCCTCGTGAAAAGCACCGTCCATATCCTCCACAGTCAGACGACCTGCCTTGCAATGTAGGCGGGCACGCCCTACAGGATAGTGTTTTTCAGCGGCTACGCTGCCTCCGCAGCCTGGCAATAGCAACTGTGCATAATGGGGTACCAAGGGCCAATCGATATGCGAACGCTGATAACTCTCGGGCGAGTCGGCCAATACCAAGCGCTCCCGGCCCAATAGCGCATTAACCTCCTGTTCAATCTCTGCCGTAAAGGGGCAAAACGGCGCGGCGACCGGTTGGCTCAGCGTATGAACCCCTGGGTGCGTTTCCCCTAGCACCACCAAATATTCTCCCCGATTCAACGCTTCCAGGTCATCTGCAGCCAACATAAAATCCGGTGAGTGGAAGTTTTCACCAAACACCGGAAAATCGGCGGCTGCAGGGCATTGTTGATGCAATGCCGCTAATACCTGTGCTAATTGTTCCGCACTGAGCTGCACTTCTTCTGTACGTACCGCGCTGAGTAACGGCTGCCAGGCTTCATTCAGCATCCCGCGGATCCGTTCGCAAATCTGTTGTTGAATCGTTGCCTGTTGCGGATGCAATTGATGCAGGAACGCCAACAGACTTATGGCTTGCCCATCCTTGCGTGGTGGAATTAGCTGATAAATATCCAACCAGGCCTGATGCAACAAAACACCCGTGGCGCGCGTGAGCCACTGATACAACGACATCAGCGGGGCAAAATCCTCATCAAGTGCCTGTTGCATCGTACGGCTAAACGTCAGAGTACTGGCGCGGGCGCAATCCTCATAAACCGGATAACGCCCGACATACATTTTTCCGCTTTCCCGCACTAACGAAATCCCTGCGTCACTCAGCGCCTGGTTCATTGCCACCAATGCCTGCTGGCGTTGGTGCAAATCGCCGCCGGCATAAGTTTCACGCAGCCCTTCCAAACACCGGAAACACTCGGACCAGTGAGCGATAAAACTTTCAGGCAACGTTGCGGTACGCATTGCCTGTAAGATCGTGGTTAACGCGGCAGGATCACGCGGCGAAATCTGGAAGCCGCGTTGCACAATACCGGCCCCGATCAGGTGTTCAACTACCGGACCAGGGTCGCTATTCAGACGGTGGCGTAACTGTTTTTCACTGACAACCTCCAGCGTCAACGCTTTCAACACCTCCAGAATAGGACCCGCCAGGCGGCGTGATTTATCCAACGGATAGTGCAGTACATCGCCCTGAAGGTAGCAGCCAGGATTCACCGATAGTGGTAAACACGCTGGCTCCGGACACTGTGCGTTTACCTGAGCAACAAGACGCTGTATGACCCAGCTTTCAAAAAAAGTCTCCCGCTGAGAAAGCCAACGACCCGTGCTCCTATTAACATTGGCCAGCATGGTTTGTTGATCATCAAACCGGCCCCAGGCTATCGGGCCAAAAAAGCTGCAGGTATCATTCTTGGTACAAAAACGCTGGGCATAACTCCATCCCAAGCGAATTTTTTGTTTTTTACGGCTGTCATAGGGCGTATGTCGTTCGGTGACCAGTGTATTAATTCGCTGTGCGGCGTCGGGGTTAGAAATGAATATCGCCTCCGACACATCAGCTCGTGACAGAAAATCAATCAACTGCTGACGCACTTGCTCACTAAAAGAAATAAAACCAGAACGCAAAGATGTCTCTTGTTCAATAATCTTCGCGTTGACGCTGTGCCACTCGCCGAGCGGTTGGTGCAAGACATCACGTAATGGTAACGGCAAGTCACTCACACTCACCGCCTGTTGCGCCGCCAGTTTGCGTGCAAACTTGCGACATTGCTCTTCACCGACGATGGCCATCTGTTGCTCAAACGTTTGCAGTAACCGCCCACGCCATTGATACAACTCCATCAGTAAAGTAAAGGCCGGCAGGTTGGAGAATGGCGAAACCTGCATCAGGTGATCAGCCGGGAACCCCGCAGAACGCAACCAGAAATAATCAGCGCACTTCATGCGTTAACTCCCTCAATACCAGTGCATTGGCTGACACCAAACGAGCCAAAAACGGTGCATCGTTTTCATCCAGGGGCGCTCCGTGCACCGGCGGCTGGTTAAACAATGCGGCACAACGGGGGGGTAACAATAGGTACTTATGGCGGCTATTCAAGTCCGGCAACGTTACCAGCAGGTGTTCCTCACCGGATGGCGGCATAACCTGCCCCAACGTTTTTTTATCGCGCAACCACTGCGAAAGTCTAAACTGGCTACAGTACAGGCGAGCCATACCAGTGTGAGCATAGCCCGCAGGGCCCGAGGCAGCAGGCACTCCGTGTTGCAGCGACAGATACAACGACACCACTTGGTATTCCAGACCCATTAAATCCACCAGCGGCGCTGGCCATATCTGGCTTTCCCCATCCGCTATCAACCAATTGAGGATATCCCGACAATAGGTATAAACACGTGGGCCATAATCATGCCATTGATGTGCCTGTAAAAAGTCACGCGACAATTGTGGTATTTCCACCCCACGATTGAGCAGCGCTCGCAACGTCAACGGCGCACCGTTTTCCAGTGCATTAATAAAGGAATTCACCAATCGAAACTGGTAGTTCTCAATAAACCACTTCGCACGATCAATATTTTCAGCATAGGCAGCAATCACCGCCTGTTCTTCCGGCGTAAATGCATCACACGCCTGAGGCTGCCATTGCCCGTCAACCAACTGCTGTTGTAACGCTTCATCACGCAGGATCTTACGCCAGGTATGCCAGGCAATTTTAGCATCCATCGCTTACCACCTCTTGGCCGCTCACCGCCCGCTGCCAAATAGCCTGAGCACGCTTCACGTCTTTGACGATCATCGATTCATCATTAGCGTCCATGACCCGCGTCAACGCGTGGTGCGCCTGCCCCTGATACTCCAGTACGATCGCCGAAGGCAAGGTGCGCGACAGGAGATCCTCATACAGGTCCCATACCGGTTCAGGTACGGCGGCATCGTGCCAATCGTGGTACAGGCCATCCGCCCAACTGCCTCCGGCTAAATGAACCGAAATCACGCGATCCAGCGGTAATGTGTCAAGATAATCAGCCAGATCAAAACCAGGCAGATTGATAGAGTTGGTATAAATATTGTGTAAATCCAGGTGCAGAAAGGTGCCCGAGCGCTGTACTAAACGCGCCAGGAACTCCGCTTCACGCATTTCTGCTCCGGGGCAAGGCAGATAATAAGCGGCATTCTCATGGGCTAGCGGCATACCGTAACGTTGTTGCAATTCGGCGGCGCGATCGGCGCAACGGAGCACTTCTCGCTGCGAAAACTGCAGGGGGCTGCTCCAAATATCCAACCAAGAATCATCACCGTAAAAACAGTGGTTAGCGACCCATGGACTGTTGATCATTTTGGCTAATGGGATATGACGCTGTACCGCAGCAGTACTGTCCAATGGGTTAAAACCGAAGTCGCAACCGTAGTTTGAATGCGCCAGCAGAGTGAAACGTTCGCCAAGTTTTTCCAACGTCGCACGCACTTCCGGACGCATAATATGCGGCCCGTCCATTGGAGCCATAATGTTGTCTAACAGTATTTCCAACAAATCGACGTGCAAGGTTTCAAACGGAAACCAGTCCAGTATTTCTGGGTTATATTGAATACCCACCCCAACCACCGTGGGTTTTGCCATTACTGTCATATCGTCCATCATCCCGTCGGAACAAAACAGCCCTGTTTCCAGGGCGGCGATGTTTATGCAAAGACTTTGCTTTCAATCACTTCGATATCGTCCAGATCAAACTCTTCAAACAAATTATCAACCTGCTCATCCACAGGCTGTTGCTCTACAACATGGTTTTGTTCACTGTCTTTCATTTCAGGTTTCATCAAGTTCTCCTTAGGGCAATAGACGAAAAATCATCATGGCAATCCCGCACCAGGCCAGTACCCAGCCGAATGCAGTAAACAGGCTTACCAACCAGTAGAGACGGCTATCTTTGTCATCTTCAGTGGACTTGCCAGCCAGACGTTGGCGGCAATAACGCAACGCACGCTGCCGCAAACGAGGTTGGTTAAAAAATTCAGTCAGCGCGAGATAAGTGTCACCGTTAAAAATCGGCAACAGCGTAGGAATTAATGACAGACAGGAAGCGACGATCATCACGACCGCCATATCATGGAATGGAGAGCCGGTTCCCGTAATGCCCCATATGGCAATGCCTACAGCCGCATAGTAGAAGCTGGCGGCTGGCCCCATCAGGATCGTGATTGCCCGTTTACCGGGGCTCAGTGCGGACCATGTTCGTTGTTCTGGCCTAACCCAGCCCGTTGCCAACAACGTATACACGCCGATGCCAAAATCGGTAACGCGCACGCGATAATGCCGACAACTCAACGCATGTCCTAATTCATGAATGGCGATAGAACTCAATATTACCGGGTAGTGCCAGGCCAACCATGACCAGCTTTGGGTGTAGGTTGCCATGACGTCCTGGCTAAACTGAGACCATTGACTAAACAAAAAACCTAAAGCCACACCTACCGCCACCAGCAACAGCGCGTTAAACAATGAGGAACATAACCATGGTGCCCGGCTATAGAGACGATCCAAGCCGCTTTGCGGGTTCATTTTTACCAAATTGATCAGCAAAAAACGCTTTAGCGGACCATAGGTAATGCCAGTGGCAGGGTCGCGTTTGAGGCCACCACTTTGACCGCTATGCGTCAATAAGCCCAATTGCAACAAACGGGTTTGAAAAGCGGCCAGCTTTGGCAAGGCGATAGTCGCCTGCAGATGCTCCTGCGCGACCCGTTGTACCTGCTCTACAGTTCGTTCACCGTTAAACAGCCGAGCTAGCGCAAGTTCAGTTTTTCCTAGTTCATAAGCGATGTCATTTTGGGGGTCATAAATACGGAATTTAGGTTTTTCAGCGCCCGCTACTGGTTCACAAATCAGTTCATCACGATATCGACAAGGAGGGATACTTGCTGCTATCGGTATTACGCTATCGCTCATGCCGCCCCCGCAGTTTCAAACCAGGGCCGATAGAACTGGTGCAGCTGATCACGCCCAGCAGCACAAACAGCAGAAAATGCTGAAGTATCCACACTACCGAACCGGCCCAACACAAAAACAGCCCCCGGCCTTGTCGGCCCACATAACGGCGTTTCTGTGGTTAAGATCGGCGTCCAACCATGTTTGAGCATCAGCAGTTCAATGCTATGCGGTGTCAGAAAACGCCGATGGTTATGTGTCAGATACCCCTGCTGCATACCATAGCCCAACGCCCGACCTTCGATTAACAGCAGCCCTTGCGTTGACGCCATGGCCTGACATTTTTCCATTACCCTGTTGACGTCATAGACGTGCTCAAGCGAGCCGTTAATGATGATCAGATCTGCTTGCTCATCTGCAGTCATTTCTTCCGCGCTGACCGTATCGATATTCAATCCTAACGTTTTGCCATACTGGGCATATGCACTATCCGGATCGTTTCCCTTTACTTGCCAGCCTCGTTTGGCGAATGGAATCATTAATCCACCAGCAGAACACCCCACATCGATCAGACGCCCCTGCTCAGGCAACCATTGGCTCAGACTTTTATAGAGATAATCACCCCGTTTGATTTGATCGAGGAAAAAGCTTTTATCTGGCGTACCATCGCCAAATAAATTCAAACGATAAAACTTATCGTAATAGTCTTGATAAAACTGAGCGTCGAAACGATATGCTTGATAAATATGTCCGCACTGAGTGCAGCCAGCGACTGGCAATGCTACGGCGTTTTCTTGCGGCCCACGAATATGCGTCAGTAAAGTCAAACAAGCCGCCGAGTTGCAGATTTCACACACAACGTGCGTTGCCTGATAGTCTTGTTGCATATGTAATAAGCTCAGGTAATGCCGCACGGATTTTATATCCATTTTCTATCCCATCACTTAATACAGAAGAATCCTTCGAAACAGATATGTTTAAAAATGGTCATCACATCCACAAACCCGGCGCGATTAAGCATATCTTGGTTTCCTAACGTGGAAAACGGCTCGAGCACGCCCTTCAGGGAACGCGATTTAGCCAAGATCTCATGAGCGGAATATCCCTGCTCAACCTTGTAATCAACATACAAACTGCTGATGATGTCTTGAAAACGAGCATCGGGGCCACGAACCTTCTCAAATAGCACGAAGGCGCCGCCCCAATTGAGGCTTTGATAAATACGATCAAACAATTGCTGGCGAACACGAGGAGGAATAAACTGCACAGTGTAATAAGCGACAATAAAATCGCTTTTTTCATACGGGAAATTCAAAATATCGTCCGTAAGGAATGTCACATTTTTATTCGCCGCTTGTTCGGCAAGCAGAATATTGGCCTGTTGCGTCATGGCCTCTTCAATATCAATACCAATAAATTTAGCACCCTGAGGATGCCGTTTAGCCATCTTGCGCGTTAACGCCCCTGTTGAGCTTCCCAGTTCATAAACGACGGAGTTTTTATTGATAAAGAAATCGCTGAGTGAAAGAATAATATCGTGCCCATCATGATATTTTGGCACTGACTTCGACACATGAGAGTCAAAGTTCTTTGGGGTATTACCGCCAAAACTCCATGCTGCATTTAAAGAATCAATTCCATCCCCAACGCTGTCCAAAGACGACTCGGTCACACTGTCCATACTCGCCATGACGCCCCATAAAGAATGTTAATGAAGTATTAAAAATGTAAATACTATTTATCAATTTAATAAATCTTAAGCAACAATCACGTTTGATTTATTTTTTTGTTTTAGTTCCAAACACCTCCGAACCGCTCCACGAGCACCGTCATCATTGATATATTCCATTTTCTTATGATTAAACGGCATCATCTGAGCCATCGTTATAAAGCAGGGCGTTTCAAGAGGACAAATGCGCACAATAAGCCCCATTTTCGTGATGTCGGTTCGTTATAGATCATTCTTGATCACGCCAGATGGGTTACAGTTCATACGCAAGAAAGCATTGTCGATTACAGCCGTGCTGCCTACACTGCAATCAGGAAGTGACACTGGTGACAATTTGGAGCCGGATGCTGTGGCTCCCATAATGAATAAGGAAGACATAATGAGTTGGCCG
>NZ_DASYBS010000081.1:0-64361 GCF_036500665.1 Cedecea sp. | reverse complement strand
AGAGCCGGGAACAAGGGCGTGGCTGTGGAACCGGAAGCGACTGTGATGTTCCGTGTTGCTGGGGTTAAAAGCGAGGCACGGTTCCGGCTTAAATCGCCTCCGTTTTCTCTTCGACTGGCCAGGGTCCGGACGTCGGGAACGGCCGGACCCTGAGAGCGTCGGGAACGCATCTCAGCCGAGCCAGGACTGGGAGATAAAACGGAGGTCTGCCGCTTTAGCGGTCGATTTATTTGGCCGGGAGTCCGGGGTCTCGGGGAAGTGACGGTGACTTCCCCGAGTCGTTCACCGGTGCGGTGGCCACATATGAAGCTGGACTTAAGGTGAACGGAACTTTAGCCGCTCCTTCATAGAGCGTATTTGTTATCAGGAAGCAGCCCATTCTGGAGAAGGACAGTTGCGCCTAGTTACGACCCGCCATTACGCCACCGTCCACGTCCCACAGTGCGCCGGTGACCCAGGTGGTGCTGTCTGACAGCAGGAAACTCACCACTTCGGCAACGTCACGCGGGGTGCCGACGCGGCCAGTCGGGTGGAAGCTGTCGAAGCTGCCCATCACGCCCGCTACATCCTCTTTAGGAATAAAGCCTTCATAAATTGGCGTATGCACTACGGCCGGTGAAATTGCGTTCACGCGGATGCCGTGCGAGCCGAGCTCAATGGCGAGGTTCTTGGTCAGCGCGTGCAAACCGGCCTTCGCCATGGAGTAGGCGGAAGACGGCGTGGCGCCGATAGCCTGCTGTGCCCACATAGAACCGATGTTGACGATAGCGCCTTTAATCCCTGCGGCGACCATGTTTTTGACCACTTCGCGGGTGATAAAGAAGGTCGCGCGATTGATGTTCATGTACATGTCGTAATCCGCTTCTTCGTGCTCGGTAAAGGCTTTCGGGAAGAAGACGCCGGCGGCGTTTACTAACAGGCTGATGTCGCGGTGTTCGGCGTTAATCACCTCCATCACTTTGTGCATCCCATCGCGGCTCATCAGGTCTGCGACGATAACGGACACGTCACCCAGGGCAGAAAGCGCCTGGCGTGCCTGCTCGGCTTTCTCGGCGCGGTTGCCGACCAGCACAACTTTACCGCCGTTTTCCAGCACCTGGCGAGCGCTTTCCAGGCCCATACCGCTTGTACCGCCAACAACTAAAAGTTTCTTACCTGCGAATGATGTAGACATGGTGACCTCATTTCTTTTGGCTTAATAAGAGGAAGCTGCCTGCTGTGGCGCTTCGGAGTGACGACAGAATGCCAAACCCTTTTGTGCCTGACGAAGCATAAGAACTTGCATATCGAGAAAGAAAAACTATCTTGTCAGGGGAGTGTCATATGCCGAAGAGAAAACATGAGATCGCTACATCGCCTGAAATGGCTCCACGCCTTTGAAGCCACCGCGCGCCACGGCAGCTTTACCGGCGCGGCGCAAGAGCTGGGCGTCACGCCCGCCGCCGTGGGGCAGCTTGTTCGCTCGCTGGAGGCGTGGGTCGGCCATCCGCTGCTGCACCGCACGCGGAGCGGGAAAGAAAGACTCACTCTGGTGGAAGAGGCGAGGGACGCGCTTCAGGACATCACCGCCGGGCTGGACAGCCTCGAGCAAGGTCTGAATAAGCTGCGCGGCGCCAGGGCGAGGGCCGTGGTGGTGATTACGGCTTCGCAGGTGCTGATGATGAACTGGCTGATGGAGCGTCTTAATCGCTTTTCCGAGCAGCACGACAGCATCGACCTGCGCCTCAATGTCACCGAAAAGCTGACCGACGTGCTGCACGGTGAAGCCGATTTAGGGATCCGCTGCGGCCCCGGTAACTGGCCCGGCTTGCGGTCGACCTGGCTGATGGATGAAGAGGCGGTGATCGTCTGTAGCCCGCAGCTGCTCAACGGCGTGACCGAAGTCGACTGGCTGTCAAAGCAGAAGCTTATCTACGATGACACGCCGCATCCCGGCGCGAACTTCCCGGACTGGGAAACGCTTTCCCAGAGCATCGGCGTAGAATTATGCGAGCAAAACGGGCTGCATATTAACTCCACGTCGGCGGTGATCCTCGCGGCGTTAAGCGGCCGTGGTGTGGCGATTGTTCGCAGGGCGCTGGTGCAGCAGCTGATCGATCTTGGCCAGCTGCGCCAGCTTTTCCCGCAGCACAAATGGCCGCTGACCTGGTCCTATTTTATCGTTCGCTCAGAGCGCTCCAGCCGCCGCCCGGAGGTCACGGTGTTCCATGACTGGCTGGTGGCCGAGACGGGCGCTACGCTTAAGTGATGGAAAAACTCACTGAATTAAAGCGTGCAAAACGGTTGGCGCTCTCGCTCTTGCTGATTGCCGCGGCGACGTTTGTCGCCACCTTATTCCTGCCGCCCGGCTTCTGGGTTAGCGGCCTGAAGGCTATTTCCGAAGCGGCGATGGTCGGCGCACTGGCGGACTGGTTTGCGGTGGTGGCGCTGTTTCGCCGTGTACCGATCCCGTTTATCGCCCGGCATACGGCCATTATTCCGCGTAATAAAGAGCGGATCGGCGAGAACCTTGGTAAATTTGTGCAGGAGAAGTTTCTCGACACACAGTCGTTGATTGACCTTATCCGCCGCCATGAGCCGGCGCAGATGATGGGCAACTGGTTTCGCCAGCCGGATAATGCGCAGCGGGTAGGGCAGCATCTGCTCAAGATCATGGAGGCGTTTTTATCGCTGACGGACGACGCGCGTATTCAGGGGCTGATTCGTCGCGCGGTGCATAAGGCGATTGATAAAGTCGACCTTAGCTACTCCAGCGCGCTATTGCTGGAAAGCCTGACCAAAAACAACCGCCATCAGGCGCTGCTCGACTCGGTGATCGCTCAACTGCTGGCGCTGCTGGAGAAACCGGCCAGCCGCGAGTTTATTGCCCGCCAAATCGTCCACTGGCTGGAAACCGAGCACCCGGTCAAGGCGAAGGTATTGCCCACCGAATGGCTGGGGGAACAAAGCGCGGAGCTGGTCTCCGATGCCGTTAACTCTCTGCTGGATGATGTCAGCCAGGATAAAACGCACCAGCTTCGCTGTGCCTTTGATAAAGCCGTTCAGCGACTTATTGACAGCCTGAAAACCGACCCGGAAATGGCCGCCAAAGCGGAAACGATCAAAAGCTACCTGAAAGAGGATGAGAAGTTTAACCTCTACCTCGGTGAACTTTGGAACGACCTGCGCGGCTGGCTAAAAACCGACATTGCGAGCGCAGATTCCCGGCTGCAAAAGCGCATTGCTGAAGCCGGGCAGTGGCTGGGGGAAACGCTGATGGCCGATGTTTCGCTCCGGGCTTCGCTCAACGAGCATCTTGAGCAGGCGGCACGGCACGTAGCGCCGGACTTCTCTGCGTTTCTTACTCGCCACATCAGCGACACGGTAAAAAGCTGGGACGCAAAAGACATGTCGCGCCAGATCGAGCTGAACATCGGTAAAGACCTGCAGTTTATCCGCATTAACGGCACGCTGGTGGGCGGCTCGGTCGGGCTTGTGCTGTATCTGCTTTCGCAGCTGCCTGGCGTAGTTGAAGGATGGGGATTGCGGTTTTAGTGCACGAGGCGCAAGGCCCCGTGCCGTTAGTTAGCCCTGATGCGGCATAAGTTTTGGGTTACCTGCGAAAGCCGGTTTACTGCTGCTTAATGCCTGTTCATCTGAGCTGATTGAACCGCTGTTATCTGCCCAAACGCCTTCCTGCGTTTTGCTGATGGCCTGATGCTGGCCGTTAAGGTTTTGCCCCATCGCGGCAATGTGCTGGCCTTCGGTACCACCGCTGTTGTCGGCCCAGGGAATCACAGGGTCGGCCGCTGCGGCAAATAAAGGCAAGTAAACCGCGCTGGCAAGCAGCACGCTGATTACTCTTTTCATTTTATCTACCTGCTGACATAAGCGTTGTGAGAGCCAGAACCCTCGGGCCTGGCGGTACGGTTAAGTTTATTACGCTGCGATGAAGCGGTGGGCGAGAAAAGGTAAAAGATGATTTCATTTGCCACAATTCACCCGCTTATTTTCAGCCCTGTCAGGTAATTAACTTTTGGACATGTTTCTTGTGAAATAATTTTCCTGCTAGCGATGTCGGCGGCTGGATTCTGTTTTCTTCAACCTTTTCTCCAGCAGCCAAATAAACGGCGGCAGCGGGGTGGAGCTGGCTGCGGCCAGGAGCAGCAACAGGTTAAGCGAGCGCGTTGTCATCTCCGTGTCCGGGAAGATGATTGCCGGGATGAAAAATGCCAGAGCAGTCAGCAAATGCATAATCGCGGTTTGCAGCGAGTTGAAACCGGCTCGCCACGCATCTTTGGGATAACGGACGGAGACAACCGAACTTGCCACCAGTCGGCAATAAGAGGTGCTGATAAAGACAACCATAAACAGCCAGCCCGCCGCCGAGCCAGACAGCGGCAGAGCAAAGGCGGAGAGGTAAAATGCGCCTGAAAGCAGCGTGATGCAAAAAGCGGAATACTTATTAGCAAGCTTGCCGGTGAGTTTTGTTGCCAGAAGCCCGGCAAGACCGCCCAGCAAAAACAGCCATGCTAAATCTCCCGTGGCGGCCTGCATCCGGTGGATTAATAGCGGCACCAGCACCGGAATAATCAGCATCGGGCTGAACTGGGCCAGCCCGGTGGCGGACGCAAAAAGCAGCAGCTCCGGCGTCACTTTCAGGCGCAGGTTGGCTTCTTCCCGACGCGGCTCCTGAGGCACAAAAGCCATCACCAACGCCGATGAAATAAGGCAGAGCAGGCCAATAAGGCCCAGCGCCGCATGCCAGTGAAAATGGCTACAAATGAACAGCACCGCGGGTATGCCAACAATACTCACCGCTGAAAAAGACGCGAGAACCGTCGCCAGTATCTTCGCGCGTTGCGCAGGTGGCGTGAGGTTAATCAGCAGCCCAATGCCAACGCCCATCGTGGTGCCGCCGATAAGCCCGGCCAGCAGGCGGAGCATCAGAAGCATGCCAAAGCTGGAAGTCGCGGTGATAGCCAGCGTCAGCAGGCCGAGGAGCGCCATACTGCTCACCAGCAGGCGTTTTTTATTGAGCTTATCGACCCATAAAAAAGCGCCAATCCCTGAAATGACCGCCGCCAAGGTGTAGATACCCGTAACATAGCCGGACCAGGTGACGGGCACGGAAAAGTCCGGTGCCATAAAGGCAAATACGGGATTGAAAACCATATATTCCAGAGCGTTAGTAAATTGCAGAAAAGCGATTATCAGGGCGATAACCGGGAGTTTTTTATTATCCGTACGGAGCATATAAAGCGCCTGTGAGAATGAGAGGAGCACAGTCTGTCATATGGAGAAAAGGGTGATTAGCCGTTAATATCAGCAATCATTTTTATCAATAATGGGATAATCAATGCGCCCGAAAATGGATCTGAATGCCCTGCGTGTTTTTGTTGCGGTGGCTAAGCACGGCAGCTTTTCCAGTGCCGCAAAAGCGCAGGGGATGCCGACGTCGAACGTCAGTCGCCAGGTCCAGCAACTGGAGGAGCGGCTGAACCTCCGATTAATCGAGCGCACCACCCGGCATCTGAAGCTGACGGAGGCCGGGCAGCTGCTTTATACCCGCATGGGCTCCATGCTGGATGCCCTGATGGATGCCGAAGTGGCGCTCTCGCTTCAGCAAAATCAGCTCACCGGGCAGCTTCGGCTGTGCGTGCCCAGTGAGATTGGCCCAGCGCTGTTTGCCAAAACGCTGGCCGAATTTGCCGTCCTGCATCCGCAGCTGGAGATTTCCTGTACCACCAATCTCGGCGGTGAGGAAGTGCTGAAACAGGATATTGATCTCGCAGTGATTATTTCGCGCGGCAAGATGGCGGACAGCAGCATCATTTCCCTCCCTTTACTTACGTTTCCCTGCTGCGTGGTAGCCGCCCCGCAGTTGTTGCAGAAAGTTGGCCATCCCACCCGAATTGCGCAGCTAAAGCAGTTGCCCTGCATTACTACCGTTAGCGCCCTAAACGGCGAAGCGTGGCAGTTTCAGCTGAACGAAGGGCAATTCAAAAAGATAGCCGTTAAGGCGCACTATCGGGTGAACAGCGGCGAAATGGCCTTTCAGGCAGCGGTCGCTGGCCTGGGTTTTGCCATCCTCGCGAAGCAGGCCTGCGGCAGTTATTTGCAGGAGGGAAAACTGGTCGAAATAGCGCTTGAACATCAGGCCGCGCCGCTGGCGCTCTCAATGGTATATAGCGGGAAGAATTACCTCCCGGCGCGGGTGAAAGCGCTGATTGAATTTATGCGGCAGTCTGTGCGTGAGCCATAAAAGTTACTTTTTTATTATCTATTGCTGCGTTAATTTATATACAATGTTTTCAGTTGGTAAAAAAATATTACTTTGTCGTGAATTTACTCTGGAGAATAAATGAACAAAGGATCCTCTGTTTTCTCAGGTGCCTTTATCGCCGTACTGAGTGCATTTTCATTTCAGGTCGCGGCGGAAGATTTTAGCCGCGTGGATTGCAATCAGGTGGAAGTCAGAAAGGCGCTGATCGAAGCCTATAACGACGTGCTGGACTCCAATAATGCCGGCGTAAAAGTGGTTGATGCTTACGATCAGGTGACGGTCAAAGGTGGGAAGGATACGCTCGAGTGCACCGGAACCTACGATTTCTCGGACGGCGACTCTGCCAAAGTAAAATACAGAACTTACCTTAACAGTATGGGCGAGCCGATTGACGAGTTTGTGCCTGTAGAAGAGTAATAATGAAAGCGCCGCCCGGCGCTTTCAGACTGCCGACAAAGCTCACGACCTTCAAAGGTTCTGAGCTTTGCTCTCATTTTGCACCGCTATGGTGCTGCCTTGCGCGGTTGCCGTGCCCTCTGGTGCAATACCGCCGTTAATTCGGCGTTTTCTCCCCGGCAGCAAACGCCGAATCTGGCCGCCAACGGCAATGTCTGAGTGGGATATGTTCGTTTTACTGGTTGAATATATCGTCTGACCAATTTAGCCAGGTAAAAAAATCACCTTTCCCGGATATGCCCAAACCATCGAAATAAGCTGGCATAAACCTTGCTCAACTCCTGTTAAAGCAACAGGAGAAGAACATGAGTACAGATAATTTCCCCGCGATTAAAAAAACTGCATTAATTATCGTCGATATGCAGAACGACTTTATTCGGGACGGCGCACCGCTGGAGGTGCCGGGCGGCAGGGATATTATTGGCCGTAACTTAGCGCTATTGCAGTATTTCCGCGAAACGGGGCTGCCGGTGGTTTTTTTAAGATGGTTGGCAACGGAGAACGATCCTAAAAGACGCCTCGAGGGCAAGTTCTCGTGGATGAGTCTGCTTGATGAAACCACACAATCCTGCCGTCTGGGCTTTAAGCGTCGCTACCGCGATGTGGAAGGCGAACGGGACGGTTCGGCGGTTATTGATGAGCTAACCCCTCAAAATAATGAATTTACCGTCTTTAAATACGGCTACGGCGGTTTTTATGGCACCGCCCTTGGCGAGCATTTAGTCCAGCTTGGCGTTGACACGCTGGTGGTGACCGGCGTGGTTGCCGAATGCTGTGTTGAAGATACGGTTCGCCAGGCCTGGAACCACGCCTACGCCACGCTCGCGGTGAGCGATGCCATTGCGGCGATGAGCGAGAAACGCATGGCGGAGTCCATGAGCGTTATCGAAGAGAACTATGGCTGGGTGGCCACCACCGGCGAAGTTATTTCCTTACTAAATCAAAATAACAATAAATAAGAGGCCGCTATGCTCGAACTGTTTAGTATTCACAACATCATGGTGCATATTCCGCTGGGCACCGGCGGCTACGATCTTTCGTGGATTGAAGCGATCGGCACCGTGCTGGGGCTGATTAATATCTGGCTGGCCAGCCGTGAAGTCACCATCAACTATCTCTTCGGGATTTTAAACGTCCTGTTGTTCACGCTGGTGTTCTATCAGATCCAGCTTTATGCCAGCATGCTACTGCAGGTGTTCTTCCTGGTGGCAAATATTGTCGGTTGGTATATGTGGTACCAGAGCGATAACGCCGAAAGCCCTGGCATGGTCGTGCGTTGGATGCCGGTAAAACAGGCCGTTGGCGTGTCGGTGATTAGCGTGCTGTGTATTGCCCTGGTCGCCGCCAACATTGATGCCGTCTTTGTCTGGTTAAGTAATGTTGCGGTTAGCGTGATGCAGCTTTTTGGCGTGACGCTGCAGCGCCCGGAGGCCATTCCTGATCCTTACCCTATCGCGGATTCCACCATTATGATCCTGTCGATTGTGGCGACGGTATTGATGATCAAAAAGTACGTAGAAAACTGGATAATCTGGTGCGGGCTGGATGTGCTGTCGGTCTGGCTGTACGCGAAGCAGGGCGTCTATTTTATGTCGCTGGAATATACCTTGCTGATTTTCATCGCAGCCTTTGGTACCTGGAACTGGATCAAGCTGGCGCGCGAAAACAAAGGCTACGCCAGCGGGCAGCAGGGCGCAGTGCTTTAAATTTCTCCCGGTGAGCATCGCAATAAAGTACTCGAGCCGACATTACGGGTTGAGTACTTTATTTGCTTCGGCCGCTTCCGGGCGGTTTTAATGCACGAGGCGCAAGGCTTCGTGCATGAGTCACTGGCTTAGGGGAGTCACTTTTGTTAACGGGGCTGTTCCGCCAGAAAATCATCGGCACTAATACCGTTTCGCAGGTGCGCGGTGGCATAGTTAACAAAGGCTTTTAGCTTAGGCAGAGACTGGTGGCGGCTGGGGTAATAAATACTGAGTCCCGGCACGCTACGGGCGTTGCTTTCCAGTACGGTTTCCAGCTGCCCTTGCGCCAGGTAGTGGGCAACCAGCGAACGCACCGTGTAGATCATCCCGACCCCGCGCAGGCCCGCCTGAATCAGACTTAGCGGATCGTTAATGATAAGCGGGCCATCCACTTTCACCTTAATTGGCTGACCATTTTGGGTCAGTGTCCAGCTGTGTACGGTCTGATTATGACGACTGATCAAGACGGCCGGCAGCTTCTGAAGATCTTCTATTTTCTGCGGTTTGCCGTAACGCGCAAGCAGGGAAGGGGCACAGACCACGAGGTATTCGTCCGGCGGTGTCAGCCAGACAGAAACCATATCCATTTCCACCACGTGACCGAGCCGGATCCCGGCATCAAAGCCGCCCTCGACGATATCAATAAACTCATCCTCGGCCCGAATTTCCAGCCGGATGTTCGGGTACTGCTCGTGAAATCCGGGCAGCAGGCGGTTAATCAGCAGCGGCATGCTGGGACGGGTCGTGTTTATGCGTAGGTTGCCGCCCGGCTTGTTCGCTCAGCTCCCTTGCAGACTCCAGCCCGGCCAGAAACATATCTGCCGCCGGTTTCGCATGCTGAAGCAGGCGCTGACCGGCCTCGGTTAAGCCAACGCTGCGCGTGGTGCGAGAGAACAGCGGGGCGCCAATACGCTTTTCCAGGCTGCTTATCTGCTGGCTGACCGCCGAGGCAGTCAGCCCAAGGCTACGGGCCGCGGAGCGAAATCCCTGGTGTTCCGCAACCGCAAGAAAAATGGCGATACCGTCCAGCTCTGTTCTCTTCATTGTTAATCCTTGCTGCACAAGCCGATCACATTGTGGAATATTATCAAACAGTCTGATGGGTGTAATACTCCTCTGCACCTACAAAAGGAATACCCCCTTACGCGATTCCTTATCGGGCTTACGGTTTGCCGTTAAGCATAAACAGAAGAGTCAATCATGAAACTATACGATCGCCCTGGTTTTCCAAATCCTGCACGAATCCGCGTTGTCATCGCTGCAAAACGGCTTGAGTCTGCCATTGAATTTATTTCGGTGGATTTAATTGGCGCTGAACATAAACAGGCTGAATTTCTTAAAAAGAACCCTCTCGGCGTATTACCGGTACTGGAACTGGATGATGGCACGTTAATTAGTGAGTGTACGGCTATCACCGAATACCTCGATAATATTGACCAGCGGCCTTTATTAACCGGAAAGACGGCCAAAGAAAAAGCCGTTATTCATATGATGCAAAAACGGGCTGAAGCAGGGGTGATGGATCCGATTGGCCTGTTCTTCCACTATGCGACGTCCGGACTGGGTGAGGCATTACAGGTTTTTAAAGAGCCGGACTGGGAAGCTCGTAAAGCGCTGGGATTACGGGCCGGAGAGCAGATAAAAGCGGGGCTGAAATATTTTGACCAGCTATTAAGCAACCAGCCCTTCCTTGCCAGTAACGCATTTTCAATGGCCGACATTACGCTTTATTGTGGCCTGACGTTTGCCGATGTGCTTGGTTTTGTCAGCGAGGAATTTAGCACATTAAAAACATGGATGAACAACATCGCAGAAATACCCTGCGTGCGGCAACGCAGCGGCCAGCAGTTTGTTTATGACGATCTCATACGCATGGGGTTGGTCTGAATCCATGAGCGTGCAGCAAAGGCAATTGCACATGTATTGATTTACGCCAGTATGGTTTGCACCCAGTCTTCCCAGCAGGTGCAGTTCAGTGCCGATTCCAGTGTACCCGGGCGGGATGCAATCGACCCTGCTTTGACCTCGGCATATTCTGTTTCGTTAAGAGAAAAAGGGCGCCACTGATCCATTCTTCCGTCCTGGTCGCACGGATCGGAACCCGCCATTAAAAACGTGTTCAGAAAGACTAATGGCGGGAAGTAGCCCGAGGCATCAATCATGCCAAAAAGGCCATAAAGCACGTTTGTGTTCTCTCCCGGTATCTGCTGCGCTTTGGTTGCATTATTCAGCGCCAGCCTTTCTTCACGCTGGCGCTTTAGTATTTTGTAGAATTCAATCATTGTGTTTATTTCGCCGCCGTGGCTGTTGGACGCGATTGCTGACTCAGCGGGTTGCAGCGGTTAAAAAACGGTGCAACCTTTGTTGCTTTCGCAGGATTATTACATAAAACACCGAGCTATCCGGGGGCCGTATTAGGTATAATTCCGCACCTTCTCTGACGGTATGTCCTGCGGCTAATCTGATGAATCTTAATCGTTTTTGTTATTTACTTCTGATACTGGCTGCTTCAGGTAGCGCGTTTATGCCAAACCCTTTCGTTATGTGGTTTCTGCTGGTGAATGTGCTCACCATGGCCGTTTACGGTGGGGATAAGCTGGCAGCGGTTAAATCCTGGCGGCGCGTGCCGGAAGCAACCTTGCTGACGTTTGGCATCGTGGGGGGCTGGCCGGGGGCAATTATCGGACAGCGACTCTTTCGCCATAAAACTCATAAGCAACCGTTCAGAACAGGGTTTGCGGTTAGCGTGATAGTGAATTTGGTCGCCGTTTCAGCGGCGGTATACTGGATTTGTTTTCGTTGAGTGGTCAAATAATATTCGACTTTCTGGTCATTAATTTTGAATTTGTATTCTTTGGGAAATAGCCATCGGGATCGTTAGGGCTAGCGAAATACGTGGTAATAACGCCATGGTCACATTGCTGCTCTCAATTTCTGATCCGCAATACTATCAGCCACTGAAAATAACCGTTACGAAGGCGCTAACGCCATGAGGTTTGAGGAATATTAGCGATGGCCGGTGTCGGCCCGTTATTGACTCTGTTTTCAGGGGGAGCGGTGAGGGTTCCTGCGCCGGCTATGAGAGGCGGAATGGAACTTAACTTTTTTGCTATTTCAAAATGTTGAGTGCTTAAATCGAAGTGTTATGCGTTCTATTCCCTGCGCTTCGACGGATGGCGCTTAGCATTCGTAATCTGATCAGCCCGCTTACCGGCCGGATTAGATACCAATATGGCGCAAGCTTTCTTCGTGCTTCTTTATCCAGGCAGAGCACGCGCGTTTCTGTCGTTAATTGGGTATGGGTTTCATCCAGCTTCTCTGCCGTGAAGCTAAGCACTAACTTTGCAGCTGATGGCGCGGAAAAGGCCAGGAATGCCTCGGCGTCTATTACTTTCTCTTGCCCGTAGTCAGACTTCCAGAATCTCCCGGCTAAGCCGAATGCCAGTTCCTGATTATCTCTTTGCTCAAGTAATGTGAAGTTATCCATGCCGAACGGCTGTCGGGGCATACCCGTTCGACGCTGCATCCGGTCTAATATTCGTATGGGTAACTCGCGGAGGATGATTGCACATCGGAAGAACGGGTCTTCCCCCGGTTGATAATCCCGTACTGCAGCCATGACGTCCGCTTGTGTCGCGGAAATGTTGAGCGCATGCTTTTCGCTGAAATGATAGATGGGCAGATATTTTTCGTTAAGATGCAAAAAAATACACTCCAGAGTCACCGGCTCATACTGTTTTATAGCAAAGAACTTACAGCGAAGACAGAAACAACAGCATTGTGGCTTTAAGCTGGTCGAATAACGGATGTTATGATTGAGCAGGTAGCGAAAACATCAACGCGTTTCAGGGAATATAAAGTAGGTAACGTGGGGGAGGTTGACATCGAAATGGTACGCCCTACAGGGTTCGAACCTGTGACCTACGGCTTAGAAGGCCGTTGCTCTATCCAGCTGAGCTAAGGGCGCACTGAGTAATGTCGATGTACATTACGGCTTGATGCGGGTTGGATTATACGGTCAGCACCTTTCGAGTCAATGGCTTTTCAACCACCTGCGCGACAATTGAGCATAAACCCACATCAGAGCCTGACAGCGGGGCGCGCATCTGACAAAATAGAAGCAACCCCCTTCCTTTAAGTTTACAGATGGAATTCTCTCTCTGATGGCAGCAAAGATTATTGACGGTAAAACGATTGCGCAGCAGGTACGGCTTGAAGTTGCTGAAAAAGTAAGAGCCCGAATTGCCGCAGGAAAACGTGCCCCTGGTCTGGCCGTTGTATTGGTGGGAGCGAACCCTGCATCCCAGATTTATGTCGCGAATAAACGCAAAGCCTGCGAAGAGGTGGGGTTCGTTTCCCGCTCTTACGATTTGCCGGAAACCACCAGCGAAGCGGAGCTGTTAGGGCTGATTGATGACCTGAACGCCGACGCTGAAATTGACGGTATTCTGGTGCAGCTGCCTCTGCCTGCCGGCATTGATAACGTCAAAGTCCTTGAGCGTATCGATCCGGATAAAGACGTTGATGGTTTCCATCCGTATAACATTGGTCGTCTGTGCCAGCGTGCGCCGCGCCTGCGTCCGTGCACGCCGCGCGGCATCGTTACGCTGCTTGAGCGTTACAACATTGATACCTACGGCCTGAACGCGGTGATCATTGGCGCGTCCAACATCGTGGGCCGCCCAATGAGCATGGAGCTGCTGCTGGCCGGCTGCACGACCACCGTGACGCACCGCTTTACTAAAAACCTGCGTCAGCACGTTGAGAACGCTGACCTGGTGATTGTGGCGGTGGGCAAACCGGGCTTTATTCCGGGCGAGTGGATTAAAGAAGGCGCTATCGTGGTGGACGTCGGCATTAACCGTCTGGAAAGCGGGAAAGTGGTTGGCGACGTGATTTATGATGAAGCGGCCGCCAAAGCCTCGTATATTACGCCGGTTCCGGGTGGCGTTGGCCCAATGACGGTTGCCACCCTAATCCAGAATACCTTGCAGGCCTGCGAGGAATATCATGATGTCGATGGAGAGTAATAATGGCGACCTTCTCATTAGGTAAACACCCCCACGTTGAACTGTGCGACCTGCTCAAGCTGGAAGGCTGGTGCGAAAGCGGCGCACAGGCAAAAGCGGTGATTGCCGAAGGCCTCGTGAAGGTGGACGGCGAAGTCGAAACCCGCAAGCGCTGCAAAATTGTTGCGGGTCAGACCGTAACGTTTGAGAGCCTGAGCATTACCGTTCAGCCTTAAGCCCGTCCGGCCCTGCCCTGAGCGGAAAGGGCTGGAATCGACTCTCCTTGCCGCGTCAGGGAGGAGAGTTGAACGAGCCTTCGTTCTTCAGCAAAAATCCCTGTCAATACCAGGCTTAAAAACCTGCGTCACTTCAAATATTCGATAACAATATGGCAACAGCGCAGATTTCAGTTGCGGGGCAAAAACCGTTTCGGCACTCTAGGTAGAACGTTCTAGTAGAACGTTCTACCTACCATAAAAACGCGTAAATAGACAAAGCGCGGTTACTGCGTCTGCACCGGGGGAAACGTCCATGAGTCTGTTGTCCAGTGTTGTAAAATCGTTATCAAAGCTTTCCATGATTGGCCGCGCGTTGATGCTGCCTATCTCTCTGCTGCCCGCCGCAGGCTTACTATTGGCATTCGGTGATAAGTTTCACTTACCGCTGATGATGAACGCGGGTGGGGTCATCTTTGATAACCTGCCAATGCTGTTTGCCATCGGTTCGGCCGTTGGCCTGGCCTCGGAGTCCGGAATTGCCGCGCTATCCGCGGCGGTTTCGGTGTTTATCATTAACATCACCATCGGCACCGTAATGCACATTACGCCGGAAATGGCCTCTGCGGGCGGTAAATACGCCATGGTGGTCGGGATCCCGACGCTGCAGATGGGCGTGTTCGGCGGGCTTATCTCCGGTATCCTGGCGGCGTGGTGCTACAACAAGTTCCACACCATGCAGCTGCCGGAGTTTCTGGGCTTCTTCTCCGGTAAACGGTTTGTCGCCATTGCAACGGCGTTTCTCTCGTTCCTGCTGGGGATGCTGCTGCCGTGGGTCTGGTCATACATTCAGTCCGGCATTGATGCGCTGTCGGTGGTGGTGAACGGCGATAACCAGGCCGCATCGACCTTTATCTTTGGCCTGGTCGAACGTGCGCTTATCCCGCTCGGCCTGCACCATATCTGGTATCCATCCTTCTGGTACTCCTTCGGGGAATACACCACCCACACCGGGCAGGTTATTCACGGTGACCAGACTATCTGGTTCAAAATGCTGGAAGAGGGCGTGAAGTCCTTCAGCAGCGACAGCTACCACAATGCCGGTAAGTTCATGCAGGGCGAGTTCCCGCTGATGCTGTTCGCGCTGCCAGCGGCCTGTCTGGCGATGTATCACGAAGCCAACACCAGGAATAAGAAAATTGCCTCCGGTATTCTGTTCTCCGCGGCGCTGACCTGCTTCCTCACCGGGATAACGGAGCCGGTAGAGTTCACCTTTATCTTCGTCGCCCCGATCCTGTACGTGTTCAACGCGGTGATGGCCGGCTTGTCCTATATGTGTATGTACCTGCTGCATGCCCATATTGCCAAGTCGTTCTCCGCCGGGATGATCGACTACATCTCCTTCGGTATCTTGCCGTCCTTCAACGGCTACCAGACTAACTTCCTGATGGCGGTCGTGGTCGGCGTGCCGATGGCGCTGATTTACTACTTCACCTTCCGCTTCGTGATTCGCCGTTTTGACGTGAAAACGCCGGGCCGTACCGAAGTGACCGCTAACGCCGGGGATAAAACCGATACCGAACTGGCCGGCGATATCATCGGCCTGCTGGGCGGAGCGCCAAACATCAACTCCGTAGGTTCCTGCATCACCCGCCTGCGTCTGGAAGTGGACGACAGCTCGATGGTCGACAAAGATGGGCTGAACAGCCTGGGCGCACGCGGCGTAGTGTTTGTCGGCGATTCGGGTATCCAGGTGATATTTGGTGCCAGAGCGCAATTTATTGCGCAGACAATGTCGACGATGATCGGTAAATAATGTAATACCTTTCAGCCTCCTGTATGTTTCAGGAGGCTGAAATTTATGGATGTGCGGTTGCAGGGGTGGAATGAAAAAGGTCAACATCATTGATGTCGCGGAGCTGGCGGGCGTATCGGTCTCGACGGTTTCGCTGGTGCTGCGCCAGAAAGGCAAGATCTCTGAGGCAACCATCGAGAAGGTCAACGCCGCCATCAAAACGTTGGGCTACGTGCATAACGTTGCCGCGGCTAACCTGCGTTCCAGCACGTCTAACCTGATTGGCCTGATCATCCGCGACTTCAACGACTCCTTCTCGGTCAACGTCACCGCAAGCGTCGTTCAGCAGCTTGAGAAACAAGGTTATATGGTGTTTCTCGGCCAGCCACGTGACGACGAGCAGCAGTTGTGTAACTGTCTGACGTCGTTTAGCCAGCAGGGCGTCGCCGGGGTGATTTATCTGGCTGCCGATTGCCATTCGGCTGAGGTGCCACAGGCGATTACTGAATGCCCGTTGCCCACGGTGGTTATCTCTGAATCAACCATCACCAGCACCCGCGATGTTATTGGTCGCGATAATCGCCAGGCCGGTAACCAGGCCACGCGCTTTCTTATTGAGCGCGGGCACCGCAATATTGCCTGGCTTGGCGGCACAAAAAACTGCCTGATCCGCGGTGAAAGGCTGTCAGGCTATCGCAGCGCATTACAGCAATATGGCCTGCCGTTCAGAGCTGAGTGGGCGCCGGAATGTGCGGACGATACCTCGGCGTCGGCGTTTGCCACGCGACTGATGCTGGAAAAGAGCAACCAGATTACCGCGATGCTGTGCCATTCTCCGGCGGCCATTATTGGGGCGATTACCGGTATTCAGCAGGTCGGCCGCACGGTTGGGAAGGATGTCTTCTTAACCCAGCAGGTCTCGCTGATTGGCTTCGAAGATATGATGTACATTAATCTCACTTCGCCGAGTTTTACCTATGTTTCTGCATCAAGTGAAGAGACCGGGCGGCAGGCTGCCTCATTGATTGTCAGCAAAATCAAACAGCCGGATTTACCCGCGCAGCGAATTATTATTTCCGGCGAACTGGTCCCGCGTGAATCCGCGTAGTGGGAATATTAATCATTTCTTAGTCATTATTCTGTTATTAATCTTTTCATAGTTAATGGATTTTATTAACGCATTATTTTCATTTTAATTTCAATTAATGATGAAATCAGCTTGAGATTGCAAAATAAATATATTCTGGTCAAAATAGCATCCCCTGATCCGGAATTTTTTATTAAATATGCTAAAGCGCATTCTTTTCACCTTATTGTTTCTACTGGGTTTTCATACCGGTAGCGCCGTGGCGGTCAATTGCCAGCGTGCTGCTACGCCGCTGGAAAATACTATCTGCAATAATGACAACCTGCACTGGCTGGACAGTACAATGAGCGTGATTTATCGCGCAATGCTGGTGAAATACGACGCGCCATCGGTGCATAAAGAGTATCAGGAATGGGAAAAATCGCTTGAAAGCTGCACGTCGGACAGCTGTATTGAACGTGCTTATTATGAAGGCATCAGCCGAATTTCCGGTGTGAATGAGGACTTTGACTGGCAGGGGAAATGGTGGAATACGGTGGCGGCAAACCGTAGCGGCGGCACATTAACCTTTAGCCGTAATGCCGAATGGTCATTAACCGTTGACATCCGCGCCTGGGCGGGGGCGAATCATGATGATTTCACCGCAGAAGCCAGGAAAATCTATGGTATGGCGGTTGTGGAAAAAGTTCAGGACACCAGTAACTGCAAGCTGCTGTTCATTCCGCGTCAGGATGGCTCCATTCAGGTACACAGCAACGCAGACTGGGGCTGTAGCCTGTCGATGCCTACCGGTGTCTTTGTTGATGGCCGCTATGTCAAAAGCCCAACGGACCCGCGGCCTAAGGCCACGCTGCTGTCAATCGGCGTATTCCCTGATGCTGCGACCGATGCACGTTTCAGAGAGATGGTGGGGAACGACTATCAAAACTTTGTGGATGCAGCGAATGTGTATATCTATCAGGATGATATTGACAATATTGGCGCGAAGGTCATTGCCATGTGGGTGCGTGGAGAAGCTAACCGCCATACGGCTATTGTGATGTATACGCCGGAAGGGAAAATGTGGGCGGCGCGGACTTCTCCGGGCAAGAACGGTATTCAGGAAGCGAAGTTTTACCGCTCGAAGGGGAATGAGAATGGTCCACTTCCGCGTACGCTTCAGAGCTGGAAGCTACGGTTTTTAGATAAGTAGTTTTGCTCGCGCTAGTTCTTTCCGAGGGGAAGTGTCCCTGATGCATAAACACTGACGACTATATACAGTCAGAGATGATTCCGTTCACTTCCAGTCCTGCTTCACATGCCACCACAGAACTTGTGAACGACTCGGGGAAGTCACCGTCACTTCCCCGAGACCCCGGACTCCCGGCGAAATAAATCGACCGCTGAAGCGGCAGACCTCCGTTTTATCTCCCAGTCCTGGGTCGGCTGAGATGCGTTCCCGACGCTCTCAGCCTCCGGCCAGTCGGAGAGAAAACGGAGGCGATTTAAGCCGGAACCGTGCCACGCTTTTCACCCGCAGCCACACATAACGTCACAGTCGCTTCAAATCTCACAGCCACGTTCACCGTGCTCTGGTCGTAAAGGGAGAGCCAATTTACAGGTGAACGGAAAACGGCAGGCTAATAAATTCACTTTTACCTCTGTCACGCTAATGTCCCGACAATCTTCAAATCGCTGTCGTCCGGCACCTCATTATACGAAAGCACATGTAGCCCGGCGCTGAACAGGCGGCCATAGCGTGCCAGAATCGGGCGCAGCTGGGGCGCGACCAGCAGCAGCGGCGGCAGGCTTTTCGCCTTCATCTGCTCGTAAATCATCGGCATCGTATTTTGCAGCTGAGTCAGGATATTCGGGTCGACCGGGAAGCTGTCCAGCGCCACTTTTCCCGCCTGCTGAGCCTGGTTCAGGGCGTTTAGCAGCAGGTTCTCCAGCGCGTTATCAATGGTGTAGGCGGCAAGCTGCCTGCGGTCGCCGTTGATGTTATGCAAAATGGCGCGGCGCAGCGCGTAACGCACATCGGCACAGAGCAACTGGGGGTCTTTGGTCACCGCAGAGCTTTCCAGCAGCGTGGCGGCAATCGTGACAATATCTTTCAGCGACACCTGCTCCAGCAAAAGCTGGCGGTACACTTTCAGCAGTTGGCTGAAATTCAGCGCATTGTTTAAATCTTCCGCAAGCTTAGGCGCCTGCAGCGCAAGACGTGCATGCAGATGCGTAATATCGTCATAGTTGAACAGGTCCGGCAGATGTTGACGCGCCACCTTGTTCACGTGGGTTGCCACCACGCTGGCACAGTCCACCACCTGATAGCCGAGATTTAACGCACGCGCCTTTTGGTCAGGATCAATCCAGACGATGGCCATGCCGTAGGCCGGGTCGGTGTCCAGTACGCCGTCTATCTCGCCGTACAGTTCGGTGCCGGGGATCGCCATCAATTTTTCCGCGTTCACCTCGCCCAGTGCCACGCGAATGCCGTTGATGTGGATCGCGTACTGGGCGGGCTTGAGGCGGAAGTTTTCGCGAATGCGGATCTCCGGCAGCAGCACGCCGCAGGTTTCCGAGATAACCTGCCTTGCACCGCGAATGCGCTGCGAAAGCGGGCTACCTTTGGCGGCGTCGACCAGTGAAACCAGCTTGTAGCCAAGGTTCAGGCCAATCGGCTCGACCAGAGGAATGCTCTCCCAGCTGACGCTCGGCTCCGTGTCCGGGGCGAGTGCTTCCTGAATGGCCTCCATGTCGTCATCCTGCTGCGTTGCAGGCTGTACCACTTTGCTTTGCCGCCAGGCTGCAAACAGTAACAGCGCGGTGAAGCTCAGGAAGGCAACGTGCGGCATCCCTGGCACAATGGCCAGGATGAACATTACAAACGCGGCGGTATACAGCACGTTCGGGCGAGCGAGCAGCTGAGTCTTAATTTCATCGCTGACGTCACCGCCGTCGCTAACGCGGGTCACGATAATGGCCGCGGCGGTCGCCAGCAGCAGGGATGGGATCTGTGCGACCAGGCCGTCACCGATGGTCAGCAGCACGTATTGCTGGAAGGCGTGGCTGGCATCGAGATCGTATTTGAAAATACCAATACAGATCCCGCCGATCACGTTGATGATAAGCACCATGATCCCGGCGATAGCATCGCCGCGCACAAACTTTGAGGCCCCGTCCATCGCGCCGTAGAAGTCGGCTTCGTTCGCCACGTCCTTACGCCGCGTTTTAGCCTGCTGCTGATTGATTAAGCCGGCGTTCAGGTCAGCATCAATCGCCATCTGTTTACCGGGCAGGGCGTCGAGGGTAAAACGTGCGGAGACTTCGGAGATACGCTCGGCACCTTTGGTGACGACCACGAAGTTGATGATCATCAGAATCACGAACACCACGAAGCCGACCACAAAGTTCCCGCCGATAACCACCTGGCCGAAGGCCTCAATCACCTTACCGGCTGCGCCTTCACCTTCATGGCCGTGCAGCAGCACCACGCGCGTGGAGGCCACGTTGAGCGTCAGACGCATCAGCGTGGTGATAAGCAGCAGCGTAGGGAAGACCGCAAAATCCAGCGGACGCTTACTGTTTACCGCCACCAGCAGCACGATGACCGCCAGCACGATGTTAAAGGTAAACAGGATATCCAGCACCAGCGGTGACAGTGGCAAAATAATCATTGCCAGCACGCTGAGCAGCAGAACAGGCACGCCAACGTGCGTTTGCCTTAGCAGGGTAACGGCCTGGGTTAACTTACTGTTCGCCATTGGTTTTTAATACCTCTTTTGGAATATCGATCTGCCTGTTAAGGCGGGGTTTTTGCTCAACGTTGCCCGCACGCCAGGCTTTCACCTGCATCACGTAAGTCAGGACATGAGCAATGGCGCGAAACAGCTGCGCCGGAATTTGTTGGTTAACGCGGGTGGTGTAGTAGACCGCACGGGCGAGCGGCGGGAACTCGACGATCTCCACGCCGTGGTTCTGCGCGACTTCACGGATAAACATCGCCACGTCGTCAACGCCTTTCGCCACGATGTAGGGCGCTTCGGCTTTGTTCGGGTCGTACTTCAGGGCGACAGCATAGTGGGTCGGGTTGGTGACGATAACGTCTGCCGAAGGCACCGTTTTGTTGATTTGCCCCATCGCCATCTGGCGCTGGAGCTGGCGAATACGCCCTTTAATTTGTGGGTTGCCGTCATTGTTCTTATGTTCTTCCTTCACTTCCTGCTTGGTCATGCGCATTTTTTTGGTGAACATAAATTTGCTGAGCGGCACGTCCAGCAGGGCGAAGATAACGATGACCGCGACAAAGTAGCTGATGACATGGTGAAAAATATCAAAGCCGTTGCTGATGGCCTGGCGCAGGTAGAGCTGCTGCAGGTAAAGCAGCCCGTCCAGCGAGTCGTTCACCATGGTGTAAAGCACGGCAAGGATCACGCCGCACTTCAGCAGCATCTTGCCGACCTCGACATAGTGGCTGCCGGACACCATGCGTTTAAATCCACCGATCGGGCTGATTTTTTTAAAATCCGGCAGCAGCTTGTTGGGGGTAAAGATCCAGCCGCCTGGGATCAGGCTCGAGAGGACGCAGGCTACCGGAATGGGCACCAACGTTGCGATAAATTTCAGAATAACCAGCACGTTAAGCATCATGAACTGGCTCAGCGCGCCGCTGTCATCCAGCCATCCGGCCATGCGGCCCACGGATAAAAACGACTCGCTTATCAGCGACTTGTAATAGGGGAAGAAGCTGCTGATGGTCACGAAAGAGGCCACCAGCCCCACGGCCATCGTCAGGTCTTTTGAGCGTGGAATATCCCCTTTCTGGCGGGCTTTACGCAGCTTGCCTGCCGTGGGTTTTTCACTCTTATCTCCGCTTGAGGATGAGGACATCACTGTACCCTTATTGCGTCAAGCCGGGCGAGGATCTCATTGGTCAAATTGAGGTAATGCTCCGGAATATGAGAAACGATCATCGTGATGCACAGCAGGCCGAACAGCATGCTGATTGGAAAACCGAGCGAAAACAGGTTCAGGGTCGGCGAGACCCGGTTCAGCAGACCAAAGCCGCCCTGGACAATCAGCATCACAAAGGTGGTTGGCAGCGCAATTAGCGTGGCGGACGCCATGATCCAGCCCAGACTCTGTGCCAGTTGTTTAAGCGTGGGTTCGTTAATGGCCTGGCCGATGGGCCAGTAGCTAAAGCTCTTAAACAGAATGGTCACCACCAGCAGGTGGCCGTCCATAATGAAGAACAGCAGGGCGCAGAAAATAAAGATGATCTGCGAGATAACCGTGGTGGAGCTGCCGTTGACCGGGTCGTTCATCATCGCCATCCCCAGGCCCATATTCATTGACAGAATATGGCCGGCGGTTTGCAGCGCGACAAACACCAGCTGCAGCGTCATGCCGAACAGTAATCCCCAAAGCAGCTGCTCACCGATGAGTAAAATGGCGCGCATAGACACCAGTTCGTTGAGGACAACGGTGTGCGGCAGCATCGGAGTAATCAATGCCGTCAGCGTCAGCGCGGTAGCGATTTTAATGCGCCGGGAGAAGGCTTTGTTGTCCAGCACCGGACAGAAATGCACGAATGCCAGAATGCGCACAAACGGCAGGATCATCGCCATCAGCGGATTAAGCAGATCGTGAATGTTAATTCCCATGCGTCAGCCAACCAGCGAAGAGGCCTGATGGAAGATTTCCGTGGTGAAGTCCACCAGTCGGGTCAGCATCCATTTACCGCCAAAAATCAGCACCAGCAGCGTGACGACAAGACGCGGCAGGAAGCTCAGGGTCTGTTCATTAATCTGGGTGGTTGCCTGGAAAATACTGACGCACAGGCCAACCAGCAGGCTCGGCACGATGGCCACGGCGGAGATCAGCAGTACCAGCTGAATGCCGGAGGCCATGATGTCACCGGCGGTATCCATGTTGATCATCGCTAAAGCCCCTGGACGCTTGAGGTCAGGGTGCCAACAATCAGCGTCCAGCCGTCGCACAACACGAACAGCATCAGCTTAAACGGCAGCGAGACAATCAGCGGCGACAGCATCATCATCCCCATGGCCATCAAAATACTGGCAACAATAAGGTCAATGACCAGAAAGGGGATGTAAATCATAAAGCCAATCTGGAAGGCCGTTTTCAGCTCGCTGAGCAAGTAGGCAGGCGTGACGACCGTTAAGTCCTGCTCACGCGCGTCGCCGGAAACCCCGGCAATGCTCATCATCTGCGACATTGCCTTGTTGTTGGTCTGCGCCAGCATAAACGTCTTTAGTGGCACTTCGGCGGTGGCCAGCGCCTGGTTCAGGGTGATTTTGTCGTTCTGAAACGGTACCACGGCGTCGTTATACACCGTGGTCCACACCGGACGCATTACCAGTAGCGTCAGGGCAAGGGCGATGCCGGTAAGGATTTTGTTTGGCGGACTCTGCTGCAAACCCAGCGCCTGGCGCAGAATAGCCAGCACGATGATAAAGCGGGTAAAACAGGTCATCATCAGTACCATGATCGGCAGCAGGCCGAGCAGGGTCATCAGGATCAGGATTTCAATTTTAACGTTATAGTCCTGGCCCGCGTCGGTGTTATTCGCGCTGAATAAGGTCACCTCGCCGTTGGCGGCGAACAGCAGCGGTGAGAAGCACAGGCCGAGCGCCAGCAGCGCCGCCAGGCCGCTTTTTCTGCTCGTCAGGCTGCGTAGCAGGCGCTTCATCCTGCCAGCTCACCCAGGTTTTTGTTGTTGAACTCGATGATGCGCAGCCCATATTTGTCGTTCAGCACCACGACCTCACCTTTGCCAAACAGAATGCCGTTGACCTTAATATCCAGCGGTTCACCGGCGAGTTTGTCCAGCTCAACGACCGAATCATTGGTCACCGACATTAAATCTGCCAGAGAGATTTCCACCGACGCCACTTCCAGGGTAAGCGTGACGGGAATGCGGCTAAACAGCGACATTTTGCGGATCTGGTCCATGGGATTCGCGCGCGGCGTATTGTCCTGCAGATCCATGCGGATGTTGCCTTCCACCGTCTCTTCCTGCGGGGCTTCACCGAAGTTCAGGTCGTCCAGATCCAGCGTCTGGCTCAGGTCTTGATCAATTTGACTCATAATGCTTCTCGACAGTCTTATCGTTAAATTCACTCAGCAGCAGCTTGCCGCGATCTTCCGCAATTTCTGCGGTAAAAATCTGTTCTTTGCCAATAAATACCGGCATAGGTTGGTTCAGTGAGATCGGAATGATGTCCCCTGGTTCAATATCGGCAATTTGCGCGACGGTGAGGTTCAGCGAGGCCAGGCGGCCATTCAGCTTCAGCGGCAAATCGTAGAACAGCCGTTCGATTTGCCCGGCGCTCAGCACGGGCTCTTTCTCGCCTTCTCCACCATCCGGTGCTCTCAGCTTCGCCAGCATACGATCGACATGCAGGTGGTCGAGCAGGATAGTGAACCCACCTTGCTCGTAACCTTCCAGGCTGAACGTAATGCACCAGGACCACTGGCTAATGACCGTGGAATAGTCATTCTTTATATCCAGGTCCTCACCGAAGGTTTCTTTATTGACGATCAGCGCAGTCAGTTCCTGGCCTAATTTATTTTTTAGCCGTTCTTCCGTTTTTGAAATCGGCTGAGATAAATCCGGTACGACATGGGCGCTGTCTTTACTCAGGCCATAGTAATCATGAAGAATATTCAGCAACAAAACACGATCAATATCAAAAGCGAGATTGCCGTAGGCGGTAGAGAATATTTGTGTGTTTTTATAATTTTTATCGATAGCAAATGTCATATTCTTTAACATGACATTAACTCTAAATTTTTTGAGGAAATAAATGCTCAGCCTTGCATCGAGTATATCGAAGCAATCATTCATTATTTTTGGCAGCTTATGCCATGGACGGCCAAGTTTATTTACTTCCAGCTTCACCAGGTCGGGAAGCCGATCGCGGTGATGGATTCTGAGTCGTTGTATTACAGGCTGCATAATTCTTCCGCATAACCATGAAATCTGGCGATGTTAGCGATGAGCTTCACTATTGATTCATCGCTCGCCAAAGAAAAATTTTACCTGGACATTTAAGTTACGAGAATGAGGTGGCGCTCTTTGTTAGCAGCGGGTCAATAATTTGAAAGCATCTCATCACTTTTTTTCAGGAAGGTGATTAGACCTGCTTATGCGTACTGTTGCAATAGCGGTGGGCTTATTAATCTGTTATTTAAAAACTGCATTGTCGATTGATATTTCATCATAACTATTTGTATTTTAATGATTAATGTTTTAATACCCATTAAAAAAGAGACAATGTAGACTCCCTCCGTATACTCGTTCTCACTGATGGCCGTAGTTCTGTTTTACCTGCGGCTAAATAGCCTGGCGAATGACGCTGAATTTAAACGGCCTTAATGTTTGCTTTCTTCTTTATGAATAAAGGACACATTAAGTCGGTTTGCTGTCCTCGTTAGTCAGATTCTACTCTAAGTTGGTGAGGCATAATGAATATGTTTATGGATCATAGTGCAGGCAATATGAATGGTTTTGTTGCCAGTGCGCCTTCCAGTGTTAGTGTATTTGCGCTGGCGCGCCGTGTGGCAAATTTTAATGTTTCAGTGTTGGTGACCGGTGAAACGGGTACCGGTAAAGAATGTGTGGCTAAATATATTCATGAACAGGCTACGGGAAGTGATGCGCCGTATATAGGTGTGAACTGCGCAGCCATTCCTGAAAGTATGCTGGAAGCGATTTTATTTGGCTACGAAAAAGGGGCTTTTACCGGTGCGGTGGCAAGCGTTGCCGGTAAATTTGAACAGGCTAACGGTGGCACATTATTACTTGACGAAATTGGTGATATGCCGCTGGCGCTGCAGGCGAAGTTATTAAGAGTACTGCAGGAGCAGGAGGTTGAGCGTCTGGGAAGTCATAAAAAAATCCCACTTGATATTCGGCTTATTGCCTCTACGAATAAAGACTTGCAGCTTGAAATTGCCGAGGGCCGTTTCCGCCAGGATTTGTTTTACCGTATTTCCGTGGTGCCTATTCATATTACGCCGTTGCGTGAACGTCAGCAGGACATCATCCCGCTGGCACAGCGTTTTATTACCAAATATCACGCTTTTCACCAGGGCAAAATCCAGCTGGCTGACGATGCCCGCCACGCGCTCTTGAGCTACAACTGGCCCGGCAACGTACGTGAGCTGGAGAATGTTATTCAGCGAGGCTTAATTCTCTGCAACGGCAGCGAGATTACGGCAAAAGACTTCGGCCTTACCCCGGTAGCACCGCCGCAAAGCGTCGGCGTCGGCGTGATGCCAGCCTGGCATGAAACCACTCGCCGTGCTGAGAGCGGCGCACCGGCGGCAATACGTAACGTTAAGCTGCATGGCCGTATGGCGGAGTATCAGTACATTATCGACCTGTTGAAACGCCATCAGGGTAATAAATCGAAAACGGCCCAGTTCTTAGGCATTACGCCGCGCGCGCTGCGTTATCGACTGGCTTCGATGCGCGAAGAGGGCATTGATATTGAGTGTTACTCCTGAAAGGGGAAAGGAGACCGCAATGGATAAGATTTCAGGATTGGGCATGCCGATGGGGCAACAGGAAATGCTGATGCGGCTGCAGCACACGGCGGCAAGCGCCGGTGCCGGGGCTATCGCTGCACCACAAACGCTCGCGCCCTCTCTTACCGGCGCGGCACAGCCCGTCTCATTTGGCAACGTTCTTAACCAGGCAATTAACAGTGTTGACCAGATGCAGCACGTTGCCAGCGCCCGCCAGGCTGCGATCGACACCGGCCAGAGCGACGATTTAACCGGCGCGATGATCGAAAGCCAGAAAGCCAGCGTGGCATTTACGGCAATGATGCAGGTGCGCAACAAGCTCACCACCGCGCTGGATGAAGTGATGAATATTGCGCTCTAAGGGTCTTACCGTGTTAATCAAAACTCAGCTTGCGGCGATGCCGTTGCCGCAGGGAAAACATAAAAAATGGCTTATGGGCGCCGCAGCCGTGTTGCTGACCGGCGCCATTGTTGCCTCACTGTGGCGCAGCGGTGGCGGCTATGTCGCGCTCTATGGCGCTCAGGAAAACCTGCCAACCGCCCAGGTTGTAGAAGTGCTGGGCGCAGAGAACATTGCCTATCGGATTAACCCGGACAACGGGCAAATTCTGGTGGCCGAAAACAAACTGTCGAAGGCGCGCATGGCGCTGGCAGCAAAAGGCATCAGTGCGGCATTGCCAGAAGGCTACGAGCTGATGGACAAAGAAGAGATGCTCGGCAGCAGCCAGTTCGTGCAGAACGTGCGCTACAAGCGCAGTCTCGAAGGGGAGCTGTCAAAAAGCATCATGGGTCTGGAGCCGGTAGAGCTGGCGCGAGTACATCTGGGGCTGAGCGAAGCGAGTTCCTTCGTCATGAGCAATAAGCCGGAGAGCAGCGCGTCGGTTATCGTCCAGCTTCGGCACGGAAAAAGTCTTGATGAGCAGCAGGTTGCTGCCATTGTTCAACTGGTTTCCGGCAGCGTTCCTGGCATGAAAGCCAGCAGCGTGCGGGTGGTCGATCAAAGCGGCAACCTGCTCTCCGAAGGCCTGCAAAACGGCGGCAGCCTGGCCGGTATTCGCCAGGCCAATGACGTTGTGCAACGTATGAAGGCGGACACCGAAAAGAATATTTCCGGTCTGCTGACTTCGTTGGTGGGGAGCAACAACTTCCGTATCAGCGTTGCGCCTCAGGTGGATATGAGCAGCGTGGAGGAGACCCAGGAGCGCCTCGGAAAAGATGCACGCGTTAGCGACGAAAATATCAGCCAGGAAAATACCACTAACGAACTGGCGATGGGGGTGCCGGGGTCGCTCAGCAACCGCCCGGTCAATCAGCAGCCAGCGGCAGCGAATGCGCCAGCAAACGCCAATGCCAACACGACTCAGGCCAATACGCCACAGTCCCTGAGCAGCCGCAATTCGGAGCAGCGAAAATACGCCTACGACCGTGATATCCGCCATATCCGCCACCCCGGCTACCAGCTTGAGAAGCTGCGCGTGGCCATTGCCCTGAACCAAAGTGCGCCTGCGCTGGAGAAAATCACGCCGGAAAAACTGGCGGGACTGACGCGGCTGGTTGAGGATGCGGCGGGCATAGATAAAGCCCGTGGCGACTCGCTGACGCTGGACGTTATGGCCTTTACGGAACCCGAAGCGACGGCGCTGCCGGTACTGAAATGGTGGCAGGATCCGCACATGCAGTATTGGGGACAAACCGGCGGCATTGGCCTGCTGGCGCTGCTAACCCTGCTGTTTGGCGTGCGTCCGGTCGCGCAGCGCTTTAGCCGCCGTGAAGTAACGGTGGCCGATGCTGCCAACGAGCCCGTACTGGGCAGCGGGGCGCTGCTTGAAAACGAATTAATGACGACTGATGAAGGCCTGAGCCCGGGGTTGCCGAAATCGTCGTTCCAGAATGATGACAACCTGCCGCCGCAGAGTTCTGGCCTTGAAACCAAAGTCGAATACTTACAGATGCTCGCCCAGAGCGAAACCGAGCGCGTGGCGGAAGTACTGAAACAGTGGATTAACAGCAATGAGCGAACCAACAGTAAGCAAGAGCAGTAAAAGCAGTACCGGTAACGGGCGGTCGCGCATCGAACAGGCGGCCATCCTGCTGTTGAGCGTAGGGGAAGACGCCGCTGCTCAGGTGATGCAGAAACTGAGTCGCGAAGAGGTGATTTTGCTGAGTGAAACCATGGCGCGGCTGCACGGTGTGAAAGTGACTCAGGCGCGCCAGGCGATGAATAACTTTTTTCAGGACTACCGGGAGCAGAGCGGCATTAACGGTGCCTCACGTACTTACCTGCGCAGCATTCTGGAAAAAGCCCTTGGTGGGGAAATTGCGCGCAGCGTGATTAACGGCATCTACGGCGATGAGATTCGCTACCGCATGGCCCGTCTGCAGTGGGTGGATGTCCCGCAGCTGGCGGCGCTTATCGAGCAGGAGCATCTGCAGCTGCAGGCGGTGTTCCTCGCGTTCTTACCGCCGGACGTGGCGGCAAGCGTGCTCAGCGTGCTGCCGCAGGAACGTCAGGACGAAATCGTCTACCGCATTGCCAAGCTGGACGACGTCAACCGCGATGTTATCGACGAGCTGGACAGGCTGATTGACCGTGGCGTAGCGGTGCTTTCAGAGCACGGCTCTAAAGTGACCGGCATCAAGCACGCCGCCAACATCGTTAACCGCATTCCGGAGAATCAGCAACTGCTGCTGGACCAGCTGCGTGAACGGGACGAAGACGTTGTGGACGAACTCAAAGATGAAATGTACGAGTTCTTCATTCTCAGCCGACAGAATCAAAACACGCTACAGCGCCTGATGGAAGAGATCCCGATGGAAGAGTGGGCGGTAGCGCTGAAGGGCACCGAGCCGGTGCTGCGCCAGGCCATTTGTAACGTGATGCCGAAACGCCAGGTGCAATTGCTGCAAAGCACAACTTCGCGTCTTGGCCCGGTGCCGGTCAGCCGTATTGAACAGGTGCGCAAAGAGATTATGGGCACCGTACGCCAGCTGGCAGAGGACGGCGAAATTCAGGTTCAGCTGTTCGCTGAGCAGACGATGGAATAACCATGTTCAAAAATGCAAAAGCCGCTACGCTCGGCAGCCTGACCACCCGCCGTCAGGGGGTTATCAAACCCAGACTGCATAAATTCCCGCCGCTGCGCAAAAGCTGGCAGCAGGCAAGCCTCGAACAGTCAGGCCAGACGCTCGACCCGGACGCGTACCAGCAGCAGCTGGTGCAGGGGTTTCAGGATGGCCTGAACCGGGGGTTTGCTCAGGGGATGGAAGAAGGGAAAGAAGAAGGGTATCAGGAAGGCGCTCGCCTCGGTTTTGAAGAGGGAATGCGTAAAGGACTGGAAGAAGGGAAACAGCACGCTCGCCAGCTGTTTCTGGATGCCGCCGGGCCGCTGGACGGCGTCGCGAACGAGCTACGTCAATACCTCAGCGCCTATGAACAACGCCGCCGCGAAGAGCTTCTACAGCTGGTGGAAAAAGTGACTCGCCAGGTTATTCGCTGCGAGCTGGCGCTGCATCCTACGCAGATGCTGACGCTTGTTGAGGAAGCGTTGAACGGCCTGCCGCAGCTCCCGGAACAGATTCGCGTATTGCTCAGCAATGACGAATACCAGCGTATTAGCGAAGCCGAGCCGGAAAAAGCGCGTCACTGGGGGCTGTGCGCCGATCCGGATCTGGAGCCCGGTGAATGCAGAGTGATTACCGATACCAGCGAGATGGATATTGGCTGCCAGCACCGCCTTGACCAGTGTATGGATGTGCTGAAAGAAAATCTGCTGCCGGAAACCCAGGATGAGTGATCTGGACTTCGAACAGGCGCTGCGCTCCATTGAAAATATCAATCTTGCTCGCGTGGCGGGCAGGCTGGTGCGCGTGAACGGCATTCTGCTTGAGTGCGTGGGCTGCCGCCTGGCGGTCGGGCAGATGTGCCGCGTGGAAAGCGCCGATAGCGAACTGATTGATGCGCAGGTGGTGGGGTTTGACCGCGATCTGACCTGGTTGATGCCGTTCAAACATCCTACCGGCTTGATTGCTGGCGCCCGCGTTTTTCCGGCAGATAAACAGGAAGGCGTGATGATTGGCGACCGCTGGCTTGGCCGCGTGGTCAACGGGCTGGGGGAGCCGCTGGACAACAAAGGCAAACTGGTGGGCGACACGCCGCTGCCGCTGCATTTGCCCCAGGTTCACCCGCTAACGCGGCAGGGCGTGGAGCAGCCGCTTGACGTTGGCGTGCGCACCATCAACGGCCTGCTGACGATTGGCAAAGGCCAGCGTGTTGGCCTGATGGCGGGCAGTGGCGTGGGTAAAAGCGTGCTGCTTGGCATGATAACCCGCTACACCCAAGCTGAAGTGGTGGTGGTCGGGCTGATTGGCGAGCGCGGGCGTGAAGTGAAAGAGTTTATTGAAAACTCGCTGCAGGCCGAAGGGCTGGCAAAGTCGGTGATCGTTGCCGCACCCGCCGATGAATCGCCGCTGATGCGCATCAAAGCCACCGAGCTCTGCCACACCATCGCCAGCTACTATCGTGATAAAGGCAAAGACGTTCTGCTGCTGGTGGACTCTCTGACCCGCTACGCGATGGCCCAGCGAGAAATCGCCCTCTCCCTGGGCGAACCGCCCGCCACCAAAGGCTATCCGCCTTCTGCTTTTGGCATGATCCCGAGGCTGGTCGAAAGCGCAGGCAACAGTACCGGCAGCGGTACGATGACCGCGATTTATACCGTGCTGGCAGAAGGGGATGACCAGCAAGACCCGATTGTCGACTGCGCCCGAGCGGTGCTCGATGGCCACATTGTACTCTCTCGCCATCTTGCCGAAGCCGGACACTATCCGGCTATCGACGTCGGGCAGTCCATCAGCCGCTGTATGAGTCAGGTTACCGAACGTTCTCATCAGCTTTCGGCGAGAACGCTTAAGCAGCTGTACGCCGAATACCAGAATATTAAACCGCTGCTGCCGCTGGGGGGCTATGTGGCGGGAGCCGATCCGCTGGCTGACCGCGCGGTGAAACTGGCCCCGGCGATAACGCAATTTCTTCAGCAGGAGGTGCACGACCCCGCGCCGCTTGCCAAAACCATCAACGATTTGTGCCTGCTGGCGCAGGCGGGATAACCGGCGATGAGCAAACCGATCGCAACGCTTGAGCAGCTGCATATGTTACGTCACCGGGCGGTAAAAGAGACCGGTGCGCGGTTGAATGCCCAGCAGCAGCTGTGCCAGCGCTATGAAAAAAATATCACCACGCTGACGTCGCTTGCGGCAGGGCTGACCCAGGCGGAAGGCACCTCCGCTTTACAGATGAGCAACCACTCCGGCTACAAGCGTACTATCCAGCGCGTTATTGACTGGCAAAAGCAGGAGCATGCGTTAGCCGAGCTGGAAGCCCGGCAGCTACAGGGCGCTTTACTCCGGGAGGCGAAGCGTGAAAAAAGCCTGGAAGTGATGCTCGACGCGAAGCGTAGTGAACGCCATGCAGAACAAGAGCGACGTGAGCGGAAAGCGACGGATGCCGTTTCCGCACAGTGCTGGCTGCGCCAGCGACTCGCCCACCGTTAAGAGTTAATAGATGAAACCTACCGCTAACCGCAGCACATTGCTGGATAACCTGCTAAAGCGCCAACGGGCCACCGCGCCGCAAAAAATGCCGTTTGTCAGCGTGGTCTGCCCGACGTGGAACCGGCGCGAATTTCTCCCGTACCTGCTGTATATCTACCAGTACCAGGACTATCCGGCGGATAAACGTGAGCTGATCATTCTTGATGATTCCGCGCAGAGTAACCAGGATCTGATCGACATGATGGTCGACCCGTTGCTGCACAACGTGCGGTACATTCACAGCCCGGAGCGCCTGCCGTTGGGCCGCAAACGTAACATGCTAAACGAGCTGGCGACCGGGGAGTACATCATCAGTTTCGACGACGATGATTACTACCCTCCGGAAAAAATCTCGCATCAGGTCACTGAGATGCGAAGCCACAATGCGCTTTTTTCCGGCAGCGATCGGATCTATGTCTGGTACAGCCATCTCGACAAAATGTACCTCACGCACCCGTTTGGCCCGCACCATGCGCTGAACGGCACCTTTGGGCTGCACCGTAATCTGTTGAAAAGAAACCGCTATCAGGATGATGCCACGCTCGGTGAAGAGCAGGCTTTTCTCAATAACTTCACCACGCCGGTACTGCAAATCGCTCCTGAAAAGGCCATCGTCTGTATCTCCCACAGCACGAATACCTATGACAAAGACTTCATTATGGGGAGCAGTACCCCGGTGGATCTGCGTCTTGACGATCTGGTTAAGGATCCGAATCTGCTGGCGCATTACCGCCGCTTAAACCGTGCGCCGCTCAACCAACCGGTGCAGTGGGCGATATTCGACAAAGTGGCGGTTATCTATGATCCTCAGCGTGAGGCGGAGCTTGAGGCGCAGTGTCGGGCGCTCGTCGATTTCGGTTTTTCCGCCAGCCAGCTGCAGCCGGTGGCGCTTCATCAGAATGAAAACGCCGGGCTTGCCGAGCTGCAAACCCACGGCGAAGTCCTTGAGCGAGCCCGGCAGGAGGGCTGGCGTAACGTTGTGCTGCTGGATGCGGCAGTCCACTTTGTAAAGAAAGAGAATTCGGTGCAGCAGGTGAATGCCCTGTTGAGCAGTCTTCCCCATATTGACTGGCAGGTGCTGATGCTGGGCGGGAAATACAGCGAGCTGCGGCTGATGAAGTCCCTGTCGGGCGTTGTACGCGTGCGTGCGGCAGAAAACGGCTGCGCCTATGCCGTTAACGCCAATTTTTACCCCACCTTGCTGGCGGCCTACCGCGAAGCCATTAGCGCCGCGCAAACCCGCGACGATGCATGGCAGCCTTTATTTGAACAACACTGTTGGCTCGGCTTTTACCCGAGTTTCGCGTTTATTCAACAAACGCGGGATCGCCAAAGCGGCAAGCCGGTCGACTGTACCCACTGGTTTTTCCGTAAACACAGCTAAGTAAGGGAGGGCTAATGCCGTCCCGGAGAGAGAAATGGATATCATCGAACGTTATCAACCTGAATTTGTCACCCGCCACGCCACCCTGAGCGAGACCTGCTCTTGCCCGGCCTGTCGCCGCGGATCCGAGGGCTGGCCGCAGGCCAGTGTTCACCTGGCGACCCAGCTGCGCGAAAGCCTGGATCCCGGTTGTGAAAGTGTTGCCCGCGAACTGCTGCTTAACCCGCAGGCGTTTGCTCTGCACATTTCGCAAGGCGAAGTACAGGATGCCGTCCAGTTCACGGCATGGGATGAAATGCTCAACCAGCAGTGCATTAATCTGGCCGTGCATCCGGCGCTCTCTCTGGAAGTGAGCCTGTATGCCCTTGGCGTGCTGCTGAGTAAAGCACAGCAGTATCTTGATGATGACAATCGCGATCCGGCGCTGTTGATGTCGATGGGCGAGCAGCTTGCTCAACTGGCCGAACATGGCGTGCTGGAAGAGCAGTTAGCCATGCTGCCGCCCATTAAAGAAAACGGCCTTGCCGCGCTGAAAGCGATGGGGGCCATGCGTCTGAATCTCAATCTGCCGATGGTGGAGAAAATGAGCGTAATGCTGAAGCTGAGCGAATTAGGCATCATGCCCACAAGCCGCCTCAGCGAGCGCCTGGAGGAGCTGCAGGGCGGCCTTCAGCGCTGTGCGCTGTTAACCGGGCAGCCATACATTTTACGTAACGTGCTGATTTACCGACTGTACCACGACGTGTTTCCCGGCGTGGGCTGCGAAAACTACGGCGCGGCAATGTTCTCGCTGGCGCAGGACTTCTTTCAACTGAAGATGCTGCTCGCGATAGCGATGGGTGAGGAACAAACCCTGGCGGAAGATAAGCTGATTACGCTGTTCAGCGCGTGGTATAGCTGGCGTCAGGTCAACCCGATGCAGGTAGACGCGCAAAACAGTGCGGATTACAGCCTGCTTTGTGGGCTGTCTTTGCTGTAAAAAAAACCTTTCCGGCGCCTGTTGTTCAGGGAGCCGGAACGTCGAACGCGCTAGCTGATGGCCGCCAGGGGCTTAAAGAACAGCGGACGATAATCCACCGTTCGTTGTTCGATATCGCTTTTGTCGGCGCGCTGATACGCCACGTTTGGAAACACTCCCAGCCAGCAATCTCTCGCCATTAGCGAATGCCAGTGAACATCCAGCGCAAACTGAGACTGCTCAGCGCCTTGAGCGAGGGCGTAGAGGCTTTCGCGGAAGTTCTCCAGCAGCACCGGCATGTAGTGCCGGTTAACCAAATAGGCACACGCACACCAGGCCTGGCGTGCACGAACAAGATAATCAACGCTGTTCAGGGCGGTAACTGAGTGGTAGTTAGCGCCCAGGAAGGCGACGTCCCAGCGTACATTTTTCAGGGTCGAAAAGTATTTATTCAGCCGGGTTTTATCTTCATCTGTGGTGCAAAAAGCAATATCATCCTCAAGGATCAGGACATTTTCCCACCCTTCGGCAATCGCCATTTCAAGTACAGCAATGTGGGATCGCACGCAGCCAAGGTATCCCGGAGAGGCCTCAATTGCCTCAAAACGTAGGATTTTGCTTTTCTCAGCCGCGATTTCAGCCAGCTGCTTGCGTACCCGAACATTACGGTCGCGGCGGCGCCGAAGATTGATATAGACAATTTTATTCACCCACTGCCAGTCAACGCTCTTCATAAATGTCCGGTTGGTTAACGTGCCAGGAAAGCCAGGGCGACATCGCGTGGGATGTCCGAAGCCGAACGCACTTCCACGCCGGTAAACAGATAGTGGTGAATATACTTCTTCATGTTTTCCTTGTTCATTTGCTGATAAAAACTGCGTCCGAGTATTTCTAACGGTTTGTCATACAGCATGGCCTCAAGGCCGACAGTCGAGTTGATGGTGAGCACTTTGCTCGACCTCTTGATCAGCTGAACGGTGTTCTCCTGGCTGATCTTGAAGCCCAGTTTATTTTTGAGTTGAGCAAGGGTTTCCAGCTCGTGCGGATCGCGCTCGGCAGGGTGAATTTTGACGACCAACATTTTGTTTTCTTGCCCGGCGAGCTTTGCTGCGTAATGGATGGCATCGGCGTTGCGCTTGTCCGCGTTGATCCACAGCTGAGTGTCGGCAGAAACCTGTAGCGGCAGGAAGATGAAGTCCCGACTATAGCGAGTCAGCACCTTATCGCTGGAAAGCAGATTGATGATGTTGGCGCAGGGGTTATTCATCGCCTGAAGCGGTATGCCTTTTTTCCCCTTCTCGTATTCGTCCATCCAGGACTGATGAAATTCGTCGCTAACCGCAGGGTATTTGTCGAGAAGCTCAGGATGTAGCGCTAATTCGGAGCGCGCGTTGGCGCCTAACCGGTCGATAAAAACCTTGTTGGGTAAATTCGAGAGTTCGATAAACCGAGTTTCTATTCCGCGCTGGCGGCAAACCATCGCCATTGCCTTTTCCGCAATGCCGTTGCCGGAGCAAAGGATCATTTTTTCAATGCTGTTCAGTGTCTCAGCCTGTAAGGCTGAATAGAGCACATGGAAATAGAGATTCCAGCAAACGCTGTATTCAACCTTGTTGACCAGGAATTCGCGGCTAAGGCGAATGTCACTATCAATTTTTTGAAACAGGACTGGTTTACTGTGGCAAAAATCCTCGGCTGCAGGTGGCGTATGCGCCTGAGAGAGCAGAGTCAGCGGACCGTGCTGGAGTGTTTGCGCCAGGTATTCCGTCACGTGGGGCCACAGAGAAAACGCGGTGATTTTTTGCTGCTCGTCAGCGGAAAGCCCTTTGATAACACGGCAATAAAAGCGCGTGTTCTCAATGGTTTCCATAAAGAAACCGATCTCAGAGGAAAGCATGATAAGCGTCAAACCTGCTGATAAAGCCAGTTTTCTGGCTCGCTGCTGTTTATCAGGCTCTCAAGGATCTCTTGCTGCATGCCGAGCAGTAACCCATTCCCTTCATTGGCCGTTTTACAGCGGGTGGCCTGGGTTTCCAGGTCTTCCCAGAGCGCGTTAACCTGGCTCTGGTGTGAAGTCGGGAGGCGTGAAAATAATGCTTTAATGCCCTGCGGGCCGGCGGGGACGCCCAAACCAGCCAGCGTGGCGTAACGCTGTTGGCTACTGGCGGCAAGGTGTTCATAAATCTGAATCAGTTTGCCGTTAAGTTCATCCAACGCGACCGACTGACGGCCAACAATCAGCTGGCGCTGCTGCTCCAGGAGGGCGTTAAGCTCGGTGTAATATTTACGATCGGCAATCATGTCTTCAATTAACTGCTTCACGCCCTGGGCTGCATTGCTCATAACCTACCTCTGATAGTATTTCTGCATCGCGCCGGTCAGTTCATCCAGGTTGATGCTGATTTTTCCCGCGCTGATGGCTTCTTTCATTGCTTCAACGCGTGCCATATCCACTTCCGGCATCGCGGCCATATTGTTCTGTGCCTCACCCAATACCGGGTCGACCGGGTGCGTTTTCTCGACGTTTCCGCCTTCTTCTGCCTGAGGACGAGTCTGCCCGGCGGCGTTAGCGCTAAGCGTTGCTACGGTCTGGCTGTATTGGGTTGGGTTAATTTTCATCGCTGTTCTCCGGTTGCTCTACGGTTCTGTTTTTATTGGGTTGCAAGGTGAGTCCACGGGGAGGAAAGCCTTTTTCCCATTCCCTTATCGGTGTAAGGCGACCCGGCAACAGCAAAACTTTAATCGCAAAATTAAAAATTATTTTGTAACGGTGTTGAGCATGCGCACCAGACCCGTGTCGGCAACCACGGCGCTGACCACGCGCTGACTGCTTTCGTTTTTTACTTTAATCACTTCGCCTTTACGCCCCTTTTTCATTGCTTCCCCAAACGTTCTTGCTTCAATGCCGTCCTGCATGGCAACCATCAGCACGCGCTGGCCACGCTCAACCAATACCGGGGAGTCGAGGTGCGCGCGGGTAATCGGCTGGTCGGCGCGCAGGCGTCGTTTTAGCGTCATGCCGGTGGCTTCTTTGGGGTCGGTTAAATAGCGGGTACGGGCTCCGGAGATCTGGATTGTTTTCATCTGGAGGTCCGCATGGGTCAGAACATGTCCGCGCTCAAGCGCGCTTTTAGCGGCCACGACTTTCTGTTCCGCGGCGTGAAGCGCTGGGGTCAACAGCAGTAAACCCAGGGCCGCGACGAGGCGGAAGGTAAAGGGGAAATCAGGCTTCCCTTTGCGGAGAGATAATTTGGTAAAACGCTTTGTATTCATGATGTTAAAACTCTGGCACGGTAATTGCTATACAGGGATGTATTAGCGATTTTTTGCCGTTGTTTTTTCATCACGAGGATGTGGGCTGTGAGTATTTCTTTTGACAAAGCATTGGGTGTTCATCCGCAGGCAGTAGCACTTCGACTTTCCCGAGCAGAGCTGCTATCCGCCAACCTGGCTAACGTCGACACCCCAAACTTCCAGGCTAAAGATATTGATTTTGCCGCGGAGATGCAACGTTCAGCGTGGAGTTTTTCAACTGACCCTTCGCCACAGGAAAAATATCGCGTGCCGTATCAGCCTTCTTCCGATGGCAACACCGTCGCCTTAGACGTGGAGCAGGCTGAGTTTTCGAAAAATGTTCAGGACTACCAGGCAAGCCTGGCGTTTTTGAATATGAAATTTGTTGGCCTGAAAAAGGCTATCGAAGGGAAATAACGGACTTAGGTAACCATGCAAGATGGCATTTAACAATATCTACCGTGTCTCAGGCTCGGCTATGACGGCGCAGACCGTTCGCCTGAACACCATCGCCAGCAACATGGCGAACGCCGACGCCCCCTCAGCGACGGAAAATGGCGTCTACAAAGCGCGTCGCCCGGTGTTTGCCTCGGTTTATCAGAACGATGAGCTGATGGGTAACCGGGCGCTGACCGGCGCAAGAGTGCAGGTCATGGATGTGGTTGAAACCGGCAATGCGGTACAGCGTTATGAACCGAACCATCCCATGGCCGATGACCGGGGCTACGTCTACTACCCGGATGTGAACGTAGTGGAAGAGATGGCGGACATGATGTCGGCCTCACGCAGTTTTGAAACCAATGTTGACGTGCTTAACAGCGTGAAAAGCATGCAACAAAGCCTGCTGCGCCTTGGAGAAGTGTGAAATGAACGTAAATAACGACGCGAGTACCTTTAGCGCCAGCGGCGGCAGCAGCGTGGCAAGCAACGGCAGCGCCGCCGGTATGAACAGCCTGTTTATGCAGCTGCTGGTTGCGCAGATCCAAAATCAGGATCCGTTAAACCCGACGGACGGCACCGAATATGTCAGCCAGCTGGCGCAGCTCACTCAGGTGCAGTCAATGGAAACCATGTCACAGCTGATGGCCAATAACTCGGTGTTAATGGACAACCTGCAAACGCTGACCACCGGTAACCTGGTTGGACAAAAGGTGATGGTACAGAGCGACAGCTTTAGCACCGACGGGACAACGACCGTAGACGGACGCCTGACGCTGGAACATGCCGCAGGTGTTGTCACCGTTATCGTCAAAGACTCAGCCGGTTCCGAGCACAAAATTGAGCTGGGCAAACAAGAAGCCGGGCAGGTGGATTTTGCTATCGATCCGGAAGCGCTGGGTCTGGCGGAAGGGAAATACACGCTTAGCGTGGTGACCGATACCGGGGAAGAGAAAGTTCCGGTCGAGCTCGGTGGCATTGTCAATAACGTGCGCATCCCGCTGGACGGCAGCCCGACCATGCTGAACATCTCGGGGCTGGGCGAAATTGCCTACAACTATATCACTCAATTTGGACAATCTGCCCCTGCTGTAAAGGCATGAGCCGGGTCAGAAGCATTAATCAGGAAGACATAACATGAGCTTTAGTATTGCCACCTCCGGCCTTAACGCCATCACCGAACAGCTGAATGCGATTTCTAACAATATCGCTAACTCCGGTACCGTAGGGTTTAAGTCCGGTCGCGCGGAGTTTGCCGCACTGTACGCCCAAAGCCAGCCGCTTGGCGTGGGCGTGACCGGCATCACCCAGAGCATTACCCGTGGTGGGGCTATCAATGCCACCGGTAATGGTCTGGATTTGGCTATCTCCGGCAACGGTTTCTTCGTCGTGCGCGATAGTGCGGGAACAACAGCCTATACCCGTGCGGGCTATTTCGGCACCGACAGCAACGGAAACCTGATCAACAGCTCCGGCATGAACCTGCAGGGCTATCCGGTGGATGCGAACGGCGTGCTGCAGGTGGGCAGCATCGGCAATTTGACCATCAGCAGCGGCTCTATCCCGGCTAAGCCTACCGACGGTTTAGATTTTACCGCTAACCTCGATGCCCGCGCGGAAAAGCCTGTTACTGCCACATTCGATCCTAAAGACAACACCTCTTATAACAACACCTATGCGACCCAGGTATACGACTCGCTGGGCCGTGAGCACACCATCAACCAATATTTTGTTAAAACCGACGAAAATACCTGGGAAGTTTATTACTACATGGACGACCAGCCGCTGACTAACCCGGCGAGCCAAACCCTGACCTTCAGCGATCAGGGCATTCTGAGCGCGCCAAACGGGGCCGTTGAGCTGTCTATTGATATTCCAGGCGCACAGTCGCTGTCTGTCGACCTGAACTACACCGGCACCACGCAGTACGGCTCTGATTTCTCGGTCAGCAAAAACAAGGGTAACGGTTATGCGTCCGGCGAGAAAACCGGCCAGCAGATTGATGAAGACGGATCCGTCTATGCCACCTTCTCCAACGGTGAGCGCATGCTGCAGGGGCAGCTGATTTTAGCGAACTTTGCTAACCCTAACGGGCTTGCCGCGCAGGATGGCACCACCTGGATGCAGACCGTGGCTTCCGGTACGCCACTGACCGGCGCACCTGGCAGTGGTTTGCTGGGCGCAATCAAAGCCGGCGCGCTGGAAGCGTCAAACGTTGATTTGACCTCGGAACTGGTTGGGCTGATGAGCGCCCAGCGTAATTACCAGGCAAACACTAAGGTTATCAGCACCAACGACAGCATGATGAACGCGCTGTTCCAGGCCGTGTAATGGATCACTTAATTTACACCGCCGTCAGCGGCGCAAACCGCAGCCTGTCCCAGCAGCAGATCCACGCCAACAACCTGGCGAACGTGAATACCCAGGGGTTTCGTAGCGATCTGGAAAGCGCTCAGGCGCAGCAGATTGAAGGCGCGGGGTATGACTCGCGCTATCTGGTGCAGCCGACCAACGGCGGCGTTGATATGACGCCGGGCGCGATGAAGCAGACGGGCCGTGACCTCGACGTTGCCCTGCGCGGGAGCGGCCTGATAGCCCTCAGCAGCGGTAATCGCGAAGTCTATACCCGCAACGGGCAAATCGACGTTGGCCCGGAAGGCGACCTGACGATTAACGGCCTGCCGGTGGAAGGGGACGGCGGACCTATCGTGCTGCCGCCATTTTCACAAATCTCTATTGCCCAGGACGGGGTGATAAGCATTGTGCCGGACGACGGCGGCCCCGCCATACCGGTGGAAATCGATCGCCTCAAGCTGGTGGATATTCCTGCCGGACAGCTGCAGAAAAACAGCGCCGGGTTCCTCGTCACGAACGCGCTGAACAATCCGCGCAACGAAGAAGTCATGGTGGCCTCCGGGCACCTGGAAAGCGCCAACGTTTCGGCCATCAGCGAGATGGTGTCGAGCATTGCGCTGAACCGTCAGTTCGAAGCGCAGATCAAGATGATGAAAGCGGCGGAAGATCTGGCCACGGCGGGCAATCGCCTGCTGCGCGGCAGTTGATTACAAGGATAACGAACGATGAATCCAGCTTTATGGATAAGTAAAACCGGGCTCGCGGCGCAGGACGCCAAAATGGGCGCGATTTCCAATAACCTCGCCAACGTGAATACCTCCGGATTTAAGCGCGACCGCGTAATGTTCTCGGATCTGTTTTATCAGAACCAGCGTACGCCGGGCGGCCAGCTCGATCAAAACAATACCGCGCCAACCGGCATTCAGTTTGGCAGCGGCGTGAAAATCGTCGGCACGCAGAAAGAGTTCTCTACCGGCAATATCCAGAACACCGGGCAGGATCTGGATGTGGCGATTACCGGGCAGGGTTTTTTCCAGGTGGAGACGCCGGATGGCGAAATCGCCTATACCCGCGCCGGAAACCTGCAGCGTAATCAGGAAGGGGTAATAACCAACGCCGCTGGCCTGCCGCTGGTACCGCAAATTGAGCTGCCGGCGAACACCAAAGAACTGCAAATCGCAAAGGACGGCACCGTGATGGCGCAGGTTGGCGGGGAAACCGATCCGGTTGAGCTGGGGCAGATTACCCTGGTGAACTTCGTCAATCCGGCCGGCCTGGAAGCCGTAGGGGGCAACCTGTATCGCGAAACCGCTGCCAGCGGCGAAGCGGTGGAAGGGATCCCCGGCGAAGAGGCGTTTGGTCAGCTGGAGCAAGGGTCGCTTGAAGGATCTAACGTGCAGGTCGTTGAAGAGATGGTGGACATGATAACCGTTCAGCGTGCCTACGAAATGAACGCCAAGATGGTGTCCGCCGCCGACGATATGCTCAAGTTTGTCACCCAGACGATGTAATGATGGGTTAATGAAGTGAAGAGAGTCATGAAAAAGCAGGGTGTTATCGGTTTACTGGCATTGATGCTGGCCGGGTGTGAAAGCCCGGCTTTGCTGGTGCATAAAGACGATGCGGCCTTTGCGCCGCCGGAAGATTTTGTCATGCCGGATACGGCGGTGCAGGGCGGCGGCGTCTACAACGGCGGCTATAACTGGTCGCTGACCCAGGACCGTCGTGCCTATCGTGTGGGGGATATTCTGACCGTACGTCTCGATGAGTCTACCCAGGCCAGTAAGCAGGCGCGAACTAACTTTGGCAAGAAAAATGACGTCACGCTTGGCGTGCCGCAGGCTTTTGGCCATTCGGTTGAGAAGCTTAGTGGTTCCGTCGACGGCGATCGTAATTTCAACGGCAACGCCAGCTCCCAGCAGCAAAATAGCCTGCGTGGCTCGATTACCGTCGCGGTGTTCAAAGTGCTGCCAAACGGCGTGCTGGCGGTGCGCGGCGAGAAGTGGCTCACCCTTAACCAGGGCGACGAGTACATGCGCGTAACGGGTCTGGTCCGTGCCGATGACGTGGAGCGTGATAACACCGTTTCTTCCCAGCGTATCGCCAATGCCCGAATCTCGTATGCAGGACGCGGCGCGCTGAGCGACGCGAACGCTGCGGGCTGGTTGACGCGTATCTTCAACCACCCGCTGTTCCCTATCTAACCGGAGCCGACGATGCGTAACGTAGCGCTTTTCCTCATGCTCCTGTGGAGCACCTGCCCGCTTGCCGAAACGCTGGGCAACATCGTGGATATCCAGGGTGTGCGAGGCAACCAGCTGGTGGGCTATAGCCTGGTGGTCGGCCTTGATGGCTCCGGCGATAAAAACCAGGTGAAATTTACCAGCCAGTCGGTGACGAACATGCTGCGCCAGTTTGGCGTGCAGCTACCAACAAAAATCGACCCGAAGGTGAAAAACGTTGCGGCGGTCGCTATCAGCGCCACGCTACCGCCGGGCTACGCTCGTGGGCAGTCGATTGACGTTACCGTTTCTTCCATTGGCGACGCCAAAAGCCTGCGCGGCGGCACGCTGCTGCTAACCCAGCTCCGGGGCGCCGATGGCGAAGTCTATGCCCTGGCGCAGGGCAACGTGGTCGTTGGCGGCGTGAAGGCAGAAGGGAACAGCGGCTCAAGCGTCACCGTGAATACGCCAACGGTAGGGCGTGTGCCGAACGGCGGGTCCATTGAACGCGAGATCCCAACCGATTTCCAGGACAACAGCCAGGTGATGCTTAATCTCAAGCGCCCAAGTTTTAAAACCGCCAATAACGTTGCCGTAGCGCTAAACAGCGCCTTTGGCGCGAACACGGCGACCGCACAAAGCGCGACAAACGTGGCGGTAAGGGCACCGATGGATCCGGGCGAGCGCGTGAGATTTATGTCGATGCTGGAAGACGTGCAGGTAAACGCCGGGAAACAGCCTCCGCGCGTGGTGTTTAACGCCCGTACCGGCACGGTAGTTATCGGCGATGGCGTGGTGGTACGTGCCGCCGCCGTTTCTCACGGTAACCTGACGGTCACCATTCGTGAAAGCAGTAACGTCAGCCAGCCGGGGGCGTTGAGCCAGGGACGCACCGTGGTTACGCCGGACAGCGACGTCAACGTTAATCGCGGGCGCGGCCAGATGGTCACTATTCCGGCCGGAACCAGCCTGCGCAGCATTGTGAGCACCATTAACAGCCTGGGCGCGGCACCGGACGACACGATGGCGATTTTACAGGCGCTGCATGAAGCCGGCGCGCTGGATGCCGAGCTGGTGGTGATTTAAGGACCCCACATGATCAATCCGATTAACCGTCAGCAAACCATCCTGCCCGGCGACATGACCGGGCAGGCAAAACCGCAAAACATTGAGCAGGCTGCCGAGCAGTTTGAAGCGATGTTCCTGCGTTCGATGATGCAGCAGATGCGCAAAGCCTCGGATGCCATGGCCGCCGAGGACAGCCCCTTCAACAGCAAGCAGCAGCGCATGATGCGAGATTTTTACGACGATCGCCTGGCCTCCGAGCTGGCCTCGCAGCGCAGCACCGGCATTGCCGGGATGATTATTGCCCAGCTGGCGCCCGCCGGCGTTAAGGAAGAGGCGAAAAGTGCCGCTTTACCGCAGCAGCCCTCAGAATTATCTACCCCGGTCATCCCCGTGATGCGTCGCGGTCAGGAGTTATAACAGATGAGCATGATTAATATCGCCTACAGCGGCATTCAGGCAGCACAAACGGGGATGAGCGTCACCTCGATGAACATTGCCAACCTGTTGACGCCGGGCTACAGCCGCCAGGGCCTGCTGCAAAGTTCGATGGGGCCAATGGGCCAGGTCGGTCTGTCCGCAGGAAACGGCGTGCAGGTGGACAGCATTCGTCGTATTTCTAACCAGTACCTGGTGAATCAGGTCTGGCAGACGAACACCAAAGCCAGCTATTTCACCTCGGGGCAGCAGTATCTTGGCGCGCTGGAAGAGGTGATTGGTACCGACTCTACGAGCCTGGGTAACGGACTGGACGAGTTTTTTGGCGCCCTGAGCGCGATGACCACTCAGCCAGAATCTCCGGCGCTGCGCCAGCAGCTGTTAAACCAGGCCAGCTCCCTGGCCACGCGTTTTAACAGCATGAATGACTTTATCACTAGCCAGAAAAATTCACTCTCCACCCAGCGTAACGCGGCGGTGGAAAGCATCAACTCGCTAAGCTCCGGTATTGCCAGCTACAACCAGAAAATCATCGAACTGGAGTCTACCGGCGGCAACAGCAGCGTGCTTCGCGATCAGCGCGATGAGCTGGTGAAAAAGCTCAGCGAGCTGGCGGACGTGAAGGTTACCGAAGACGGCAGCGGGAGCTACACCGTGGCCCTGAAGGGCGGCCAGCCGCTGGTTAGCGGCAAAACGGCCGGTGAAATGAAAGCGGGCGTGGATGCCAACGGCAACAGCACCCTCAGCCTGAAGTTTTCCACCAGCGAATTCAGCCTCAATCCTTCGACGGGCGGCCAGCTTGGCGCGCTCTACGACTATGAAACGACCACGCTGAAAGAGATGCAGGGCGCGATTCAGGGCATGGCTGAAGCGGTCGCAGATCTGTTTAACAATCAGCTGGCTCAGGGGTTCGATCTCAACGGTAATCCGGGCAAGCCGCTGTTTGTTTTTGACCCGAGTAACAGCGCGGGCATGCTGCAGGTGACCGACCTGAAGCCCGATGAGATTGCGCTGTCCGGCGCTACGGGCGAGCCAGGCAACGGCGATAACCTGCAGCTTCTTATCGACCTGAAAAATAGCAAAACGAACATTGGCGGCCTGGGCAATATGAGCCTCAACGAGGGCGCTGCGGCGATTATTTCCCGCATCGGGATCGCCAGCCGCCAGAACAAAACCGAACAGGAAGCCGCTATTGCAGTTGCCAGTCAGGCTCAGAACCAGCGCGATAACCTCAGCGCGGTCAACGAGGACGAAGAGGCGATCAACCTGCAGATTTACATGCAGTCCTACCAGGCCAACCTGAAAGTGATCGCCACGGGCGACCAGATCTTCAGCGATCTGCTTAACCTGTTCTAACGAGGATTGAGATAAACACTATGCGAATCAGTAGCCTTTACAACTCCTCGCAGATGCTCAGCCAGCTGGGCAAAAACAGCGAGAGCATCAGCAAGCTGATGCAGCAGCTCTCTACGCAGAAGCGAATTAATGTGCCGTCGGACGATCCGGTGGCTGCCAGCCGACTGGTGCAGCTTAACCGCGAACAGTCGGCAATCCAGCAGTATCAGAGCAATATCACCAGCATTAGCGGAACGCTGGCAAGCCAGGAGTCTCACCTGCAGGCAATGAACGATCAGCTGCTGGCGCTGAATGACAGGCTGCTTGCCGCGGCTAACGGCACCAATAGTCAGCAGGATATGGCGAGCTACGGTGCGGAACTTGAGTCGATGCTGGACTCGCTGGTGGCGTCGATGAATGCACAAAATGAAAACGGCAGCTATCTGTTTGCCGGTACTAAAACTGGCACCAGGCCGGTACAGTGGGATGAAACGGCGAAAACGTTTGTTTTTGCCGGTAATGATGGCTCGCGCGAGACAACCGTCGCGAATGGTGTAAGCATTAAGGAAAATACCAACATTGCCAGCGCATTCTCCTCAGGCAATGACGATCTGGATATGCTGAACAAGCTCAAAGCGCTGTCGCAGAAGATGCAGGATCCGGCCATTCCAGTAGAGGATTACCAGAGTGAAATAGACGACATGCTGAAATCCGCTACCGCCACGCGGGATAACGTGTCGGCTATCTTTACCGATGTGGGGGGCCGCCAGAACCATTTAACGCTGCTGAGCAACGCACATACCGACGTCAGCGCGGCAAACGACCAGGTGGTACGCGATCTTGCATACAGTGACCCGGCGACCGCGACGGTGAACCTCAAACTGTTTATGAATTCCGTACAGATCTCCAACCAGGCTTACAGCATGATCGGTAAGCTCTCTTTGTTTAGCGTGATGTAGCCATGCAGGTTGGTTTAGCCACAACAACATCTTCCCAGGCCGCCGCGCTTAGCCGCGGCAATATCGATGCCCCACAGTCCGTTCAGCGTCGTAAGGTTGAAGATGCCGCTTCATCCCGCAGCCCGTTTCCTGAAGCGGCACTGCTGTCCACTCGTCCCCTGCGCTACAACGTCCAGCTTAACCAGCAGCTGACGGCGGTTCAGCAGGCGGACAGCTATCTCTCCAGCACCGAAACCCAGCTTTTGCAGCTTCGCCATGCGGCGAGCCAGGGAAAAGGCCAGGCAGAGGCGGCCGGGCTTGAACGCCTGCTTTCGCGCCGCACGGCGCTATCCGGCGGTACGATTGACCGCCAGTTTAACGTTAAGCTGCAAAGCCAGTCGCAGGTGAATTTCACCCTGCCCGGAAGCGAGAAGGTACTGAACTCGCCGGGTGGTGAAACGCTGATCTTTATGTTGGGCGGCGCAAAGCGAGAGCTGGCCGCCGTTGCCTTGCCCGCAGAAGGATCGCCTCGTACCGTGTTGACTCGTCTTAACATTGGGCTAGGCCGGATGGGCATTCACGCCAGCCTCGACAGAAGCGGGCAGGTGAATTTCAGCGTCGATGAGTCCCGCTGGGAGCAGGTCAGCCAGCAGCTCAGCGTGCGTGGGGAAGGGCATAATTTCCCGTCTGATTCATTTACCTTGCTGGCGGCGCAGCCGGAGATGGCTCAGCAGGAAGCGTTGGTGCAGCTGGCGGCGCGTCCGGATAGCAGTCGTGACGGGCAATTACGCCTGCAGCAGGCGCTGGAGCAAATAACACTGCAGCGCGGCAAGCTGCGGGCGCATCAGGATCGCGTTCGTTCACGTATTGATGAAATGGCCACGCCGTATAGCCCACAGCAGGCGCAGGAAACGGCGCAGGCGCTGGGCGGCGTGCTGGAAAAAAGCGGCGACAGTTTTTCCACGCTTAACCGCGCGCTAGGGGCGCAGGCGAATGTGCAGCTTGCAACGGTAAAGAATTTGCTCGGATAACGTAGGTGTTTTTCCCCTCTCCCTGAAAGAGGGAGGGGACAGCGAGCGTGTCGGGATGAGGGGAAAAGCCATCACTTAAAGCGTCAGTAACCCGCTTGCCGCCGCTTGTTGGGCCGCATCGGAAATCGGCTGGTAATCCTCACGCCGGGTAACGCTGAAATCCTTAATCAGCAGCGCCTCGCGCACTTCACGCCATTCAGGTTCGCTCACCAACCGCTTCAACGCACTCCGCAATTTTTCCAGCTCAACGGCAGAAGTGTGCGCCGAGGTTATTATGGGTAACCCCGGGACCAGAGCGGTCGTGCCGATAGACACAAGGCCCTCTACGCGCCCTGGCTCGTGGCGAGCAACCAGCGCCAGGGTAACCGCATCAATGGCCGCAATATCGCTCGTGCCAGCCTGTACCTCGGCCAGCGACTGGCGGTGGCTGCCGCTAAACGCGATGTCCGAGAAGAACTTACCGTCTTTTTGTCGTGGTGCGACGAGGCTGCGCAGGCCGTGATAGCCGGACTGGGAATCGTCACTGTTGCAGACGACCCGCTTGCCCCGAAAATCTGCCAGCGTATTTCCTGCATCGGCTTCCCGAACAATCAGCTGGCTGCTGTAGTTAAATCCTTCGCAGCCTCGAGCCTGATAATGAAACGTACCGACGACCTGCACATGGGGCAGCAGGGCGCGCAGCGGATAACCGCAGGTTTGGCTGAGCAGCAGTTGCGGCTCCTGCCAGTGGGTCAGGCGGTCTTCGGGTTCGCTATAAATCAGGCCGTCCAGCCCCTCTTCACGCAGCAGCTGTCGCAGCGCGGCTAACAGCGCTTCGGTATCGGGATGGTACACGTCGTACATCGGCAGAGAGAGAAGCTTACTCATGGGCTTTCTCCTGCTGCACGGTATCCTGGGCCAGGCGACCGTCCGGGAAAAATGGGTTAATTTCCACCTGAATCGGTTTTATCAGGTGCTCACGCATCAGTTCGCCGTAGCCGTTCACGAAGAAGCCCTGATTACGCTTCAGGTATTCCTCTTTGTAGGAACGGTAAACCGTCGGCAAGCCGTACCAGGGAATGCGCGGCAGGTCGTGGTGTACCGAATGATAGTTAAGGTTTAAGAACAGCAGGCGCCAGAACATTCCGGCTTCGTTAATGACCGTGCGCGCTTGCGGATCCTCCGCCGCGCGATGCTCAAAGAAGGAACGAACTTTGGTCATTGCCAGCATCGGCCAGGTGACCACCAGAAGATAGTGGATGACGGAGAAATCATGCTGAACCAGCCAGCCAATAACCGGGATAAGCAGCAGTATATGTACCGTCCACATGATCATTGCCGGGCGATTAGCGCTGCGGAAAGATTCCCAGATATTGACTACCGTCCAGCGCATAGTCAGCATCGGCGTTAACAGCAACCTGCCGGGGAAGGTATTGCGCAGGCGCACCAGCAGGCGCTGAATGCCGCTAAAATGCTGCCAGCGTCGGCGGGTAAAATAGTAGCTCTCCGGATCGGTTTCCGGGACGGTTAAATCTTCATCCTGATGATGTTTAAGATGCAGATCGCGATAAGTTCCGTACGGGTACCAGATAGAAAAAGGCATTAGCCCGAACAGCTGGTTAAGGCGAGGGAAACGGGTCGGGTGCCCGTGCAGCAGTTCATGCTGCAGCGACATATACCAGGTGGCGAGCCAAATAAGCAGCAGCGTTGCCGGGAGCAGGCCAAGGGTTTTCCACCAGGCAACGGTGGCAAACCATCCGCCATAGATAGTGATGATCAGCAGCCAGGTCGGCAGCTCCGTGCGCCACAGCCAGGAACGTTGCAGTTTGTGCACAAATTCCCGCTGTTCTTGATGTAAATAAACTGACGATCTTCCACTCATTTAACCAACCACTGCCCACAATTAACCGATTAATTGAGCAGAGAGTAAATCGTCGTCACTAAAGCCCATAGGAATATAAATTGCTATGCTTAGAACAGAAAATGCTTAACAAAAGGGGAGGGATCGCCGGGGCGTTTGGGGATGCAAGAACAAGAAAAACAGGGCGATGTTCTGCCGCCCTGAGTGCACTACATCGACTCAATTCCCACTCGCTGACCGTAGGATAATTCAAGCGTGTTGCCGTCCGGATCGGCGAAGAAAACAAAGTAGCCCACCGGGTCACCCAGCTGCTCCGGCGCTCTGCGCAGTACGCCTTCTGCTCTTGCCATTTCGGTTTTCCCATCAATCTCCGCTTTCGTCGCGCAGGCCACGCCGAGATGACCAAAATTCCCCAGAGGGGTGTCGGTAGGCGTATCCGCCTGCACCAAAACCAGCGCAAAGGGACGGGTGCGATCGCTTAGCCAGGCGACCTTGCGCGCATCAGGCAGGTTGGGTTCGCGGTGGTGAATCACCTTCATTGCGGTGTAGCGGAGGTAGAAATCAACGCTTTTATCCAGGTCCTTCACCATAAATGCGACGTGGGTAAAGCCAACATCAATGTGTTCCATAGTTCGCCCATTCAGCTGTTTTTGATGGCGCGACTTTACAACCTCAAGTCAACTTTAGGTCAAGGTTGGGGAGCTTGTGAATTGGGGCTTGAGCACTTTTGAACAAGTCAAAAGAGCAGCCAGAGAACTGAAGAGAAGGCAAATCCCGAAGGGGCGCACGGACTAGCGGTTAGCGCTGTCCACCTGCTGGCTGCTTTGTTGGGTTTCCGCTTTTTTATCCTGATGGTGATACCACGCGCCAATGGAGGAATAAATAAAACGACCAAAAAAGAACAGAAAACTGATGAGCAGAATGATGCGGGTCATGCGATTATTAAAGCGGTTTCGTCTCTGCATAGTCGTAACCTGTGTCACGCAAGGGTCCTTAGAGTTGGCCCGGCAACGGCGGGCGACGGGGTTATTTAGTCACACTGAACAACTCAGGTCAATTATTCATCATGCGAAAATAGGCTGGTTGAATGATTAGTGGGCACTTCATATGTGAGATGAATTTATTGAGGACGACGCTGAACCGTGTTCAGTCTGAATTTTACCCTCGGCGGCGTTTCAATTGATTGATACTGATGTACATCAATTATTATTGATGTTAGCTAACTAAAATTTGCCCTCCATTCCGTAGAAATATGGGCCGCGGTTAACCGGAAAGGATATCCGGGAGATACCCGAAGAGGGATAGGGATTCTGGCGAAGATGTATGCAACTGGCTACCTGGTATAAAAACTCAAAAAATAAATGGTGGGCGTTGCCCCTGGTTCTCCCCAGCCTGCTATTGCCGCTGGTGGCGATGTTCAACGCACAAACGGTGCTGGAAGGTGGGCGAGTCTTCCTGCTGTACATGTCGCTGGCGTTACTGACCGCGTGCGTTCTGCTGTTTGGCCGGGCGGCGTTTCCCGGCATAATTCTGGCCCTGTTGATTCGCTATCTTCCCTCACTGGGCGCGCAGGTTTCGCTGCTGGCCCTTTTCCATTTTATCCTGCCGATAGCCATTAGCTGGTGCTGTTACCGCTACTTTGTGCCGCGGCGCAGCGCGGTGACCTTTGGCATGCTCCAGCTGATAACTCAGCGCATGTTTTGGCTGGTACTGGTTAACGCCATACTATTTCTGATGTTCTATGAGCTGGGGTTATATTTTGGCTGGTACGACCGAACCTTCTCCATTCTTGCCGCTACACCGTGGAGCATCCGTACATTAATTAATTTTCAGGCCGTGCTGGTCGGGGGGTTAACCGGGCTGCCGTTTTTTTATTTCATTTTGCGGATGGTAGTGAACCCGCGGTTTATCAAAAGTTTCTGGTCACGCATGCGGGCACAGCGGCAAAAGGGCGTGACGAAAACAGAAATGCTGATGTGGGTGGCGACTGTCGGGCTGCTTATTTGGCTGCTGTTGTTCCCTATTAGCCAAAGCAAAACCATTTTTAATACGGACTATACGCTGACGCTTATTCTGCCGGTGATGTTATGGGGGGCGATGCGATTTGGCTTCCTGTTTATCACCAATGTCTGGACCGTGGTGCTGATTATTCTGTGCGGTGGATTCCATAATTATCTGCCGCCGGATATGGGGTTCCAGCTGCACTTCGCGATAGCCTCATCCTGCTATGCGGTTTTTTCTATCACTATCTATCTGATGGCCGCGGTGACAACCCGCCAGCGCTTTTTGCACAACAAGGCACGACGCGTGGCGTTTATTGACCCGATGATGCAGATGCCTAACCTCCGTGCGCTGTGCCGGGACCTGGGAAATACGCCGTGGTCGGCATTGGGCTTCGTGTCTATTCCCGAACTGGAGCTGCTTGGGCGTAATTATGGCGTACTGCTGCGTATTCAATATAAACAGCAGCTGGCTGAGTTTTTGCGCGGCGAGCTGTCCCCCGGTGAGAAGGTCTATAACCTCTCCGGGCATGACCTCGCTCTACGCCTCAACTACGAGTCCCATCAGGAGAAAATAGAGTCTATTTATGAGCACGCCAGGCGGTTCCGTTTCATGTGGGACGGTATGCCGCTGCAGCCGCAAATCGGCATTAGCTATTGCTTCGTGCGCCACCCGGTTTCACACCTCTATTTATTGCTCGGTGAGCTGAGCACCATGGCCGGGCTGTCACTCTCCACTCAGCATCCTGAAAGTTTGCAGCAAAAGGGCTCAAATCACATACAAAATGCGGTAAAACGCAAAGTGGAGATGATGAACCGCCTGCAAAACGCGCTCGACGGTGACCGTTTTGTCCTGATGGCCCAGCGTATTGAGGGGCTAAGGGGTGACGTGTACCATGAGGTGCTTTTGAGAATGCGTGGCGACAACGGCGAACTGCTGTCGCCGGATCTGTTTTTACCGGTCGCGCATGAATTTGGCCTTTCATCGCGCATTGATCGGTGGGTACTCAATGCCTCCCTGCAGTTTATGGATCGCCACCGTGACCGACTGCCGGGGTGCAGGCTTGCCATTAACCTGACGCCCGCCTCGGTATGCCAGTCCCAGCTTCCGGAAGAGGTTCAGCATCTGCTGACGAAGTACCGCATTGAACCGTGGCAACTGGTCTTTGAGGTGACGGAAAGCCACTCGTTAACCAACCTTGAACAGGCCAACGTGACGCTGAAGATGCTGCAAAGAATGGGCTGCCGGATTGCCATCGACGATTTTGGGACCGGCTATGCCAGCTATGCGCGCCTGAAAGAGCTGAGCGCCGATATTCTGAAAATTGACGGCAGCTTTATCCGTAATATTTTGACCAGCAGCCTGGACTATCAGGTGGTGAGTTCGATATGCCAGCTCGCAAGGATGAAGAAGATGCAGGTCGTGGCGGAGTACGTTGAAACTGAAGCGCTTAGGGAAGCCGTGCGGGCAATGGGAATAGACTATGTCCAGGGGTATTTGATTGGTCGCCCGCAGCCGCTGGAGAGCCTTGTAGAGGAACAAAGCCCCCCCGCACCGGATGGCGTAAAGGGGCTTGAATAGTCTGTCAGGCGGAGAGTGCCGCTTCGGCCTCTTCCTCGATAGTCAGCTTCCATCCGGTCATGCTTTCCCAATACTGTTGCTCGCGCTCCAGATCGAGCTGTACCAGCGTGTTCAGGCTAAACCAGTCGTGCGGGAAGCGCAGCGTCCAGTGGTTATCGTCGGTTTCCAGCACCAGCGTTGGCGGCGTTGTTGTAGCCTGGCGCTGGTTATTCAGCAGCGTGGCGAGACGGATAATCTGAATCAGCGGCAGAAACTGTTTCTTTTTAAACAGCGTAAAGCGCGGTAGATCGTCCAGCTTGATAGCCTTGCGGTGGTAGCGCACCAGGGAAGCCATCAGCATCTGCTGCTCCTGATTGAAGCCGGGCAGGTTGCTGTTTTGCAGAATGTAGGCAGAGTGACGATGCATCCCGCTGTGGTTGATGCTCAGCCCGACCTCGTGCAGCATCGCGGCCCACTTCAGCAGCGCGGCCATTTGCGGGTTAGCCAGTTTGTGATTCTGCTTTTCCCACTGCTGATAAAGCAGTTCTGCGGTTTCCAGCACCCGACGAGCCTGATCGCTGTCGATATGGTACTGTTCCGCCAGGCTTTGCGCGGTGCGAATACGGATATCCTGATGGCGGAAACGGCCTTCCATTTCGTACAGCACACCTTCACGCAGCGCACCGTCTGAAAGACGCAGCTCGCGAATGGCGAGCGCGTCAAAGACGCCGCACAGAATCGCGAGGCCCGGCACAAACACCGCTTTGCGCTCTTCGGACAGTCCCGGCAGGCTCAGGGCGTCGAAGGTTTTAAACTTCAGCACTTCCTGCTGCAGCATTTCCAGACGTTCCGGAGTGATAGTCCCGTCTTTCTCGCCCATTTCAATCAGCACTTCATGCGCCGCCTTGATAGAGCCGGATGCGCCCAGCGCGACCTTCCAGCCCTGCAGGCGATACTGCCAGGCAAGCGTTTCCAGCTTCTGGATAGCCGCCATACGCGCGCGCTTAAAGCTTTCCGGCGTGATGACCCCGCCGGGGAAGAAGTTTTGCGCAAAGCTGACGCAGCCCATACGGCGGCTTTCGACCAGCATCGGCTCAAAATCTTCACCAATAACCAGCTCGGTGGAGCCGCCACCGATATCAATAACCAGCTTGCGGCCACGCTCTGGCTGAGTGTGTTCGACGCCCATAAAAATCAGGCGCGCTTCCTCGTTCCCGGGAATAATTTCAATCGGGTAGGGGATGACTTTCTCAGCACGTTTCAGAAACTCGGCGGCATTGGTGGCCTCGCGCAGCGAGTGGGTGCCCACAATGCACACGTTGTCGGCTGCAAATCCCTGCAGACGTTCGGCAAACAGCGCCAGACAGGAAAGCCCACGCTCCATGGCCTCCTCACTTAACTTATTATCGGGGCCGAGGCCGTCCGCTAGGTGCACGCGCTGCTTCAGGCGGCCAATGATTTGCATGGCGCCATCGACCACACGGGCTATGACCATGTGGAAACTGTTGGAGCCGAGGTCGACCGCAGCGAACTCCTGCGGCCGTGGAGCATGGTTTGATATCGGCATAATTTTATCTTCGCCTGAGAGCGTTAGTCAGGTTGTTCCAGAGATTTAATATAATCGTAGATCGCCAATTGCGAACGCACTTTACGGCGATTGCCGCGCGGTACATAGCGATTACTCAGTTCTTTGTCGATGATACGCGCTTTCACCGTGTCGTTAAGCTGGATATCAATGATATCCAGCATGCGCTGCTTCAGGCGCGGATCGAGGACCGGTACGGCCACTTCAATACGGTAGTCGATGTTACGGGTCATCCAGTCGGCGGAAGAGAGGAAGACTTTCTTATCGCCGCCGTTTTCAAAGATATACACCCGGTCGTGTTCGAGGTAACGGTCAACGATGCTGAGTACGCGAATATTATCGCTGATCCCGTCCAGCTCTGGAATCAGTGAACACATACCGCGTACCAGCAGGTTAACCTTCACGCCGGAGCCGGAAGCTGCGTACAGCCTGTCTACCAGGCCTTTATCCACCAGGTTATTCAGCTTCAGCGTGATCCCGGCCGGCTGTCCTTTCTGGGCGTTAGCAATTTCTCGATCAACCAAATCATACAGCAGGCGGCGCGAGTTTTGCGGGGAAACCAGCAGATAGTCGAAGGTCACCGGGCGGTACGGGTTTTCGATAAAATTAAACACGCGGCGCACTTCATTGGTAATGCGCGCATCGGCGGTTAACAGCGAATAGTCGGTATAGAGACGGGCGGTTTTCTCGTTAAAGTTACCGGTTCCGATGTGCGCATAACGCACGATCTCTTCACCTTCCATACGCGAGATAAGGAACAGCTTGGCGTGGATTTTCAGACCCGGTGCCGAGAAGATAACGTGTACCCCGGCGGCGGTCAGGCGTTTGGCCCAGTGAATGTTGGCCTCTTCGTCGAAGCGTGCCTGTAGCTCAACCACCACGGTGACTTTTTTGCCGTTGTGGGCGGCATGGATCATCGAATCAATAATGCGTGAGTCTTTCGCCACGCGGTAGATATTGATTTTGATCGCCAGCACGCTGGGATCGAACGAAGCCTGACGCAACAGTTCCAGTACGTGTTCGAAGGTATGATACGGGTAGTAAAGCAGTACGTCGCGCTCGCGAATGGCATCGAAGCCGTTACGGAACTTATCGAACCAGATATGGCGAAGGCGCGGCAGCGGCTTGTTCACCAGGTTGGCTTTGCCAACGTTCGGGAAGCCGATGAAGTCTTTAAAGTTGTGGTAACGGCCACCGGGGATAATCGAGTCGTAATTGGATATGGTCAGCTTGTCGCGCAGCATTTCCACCATCGCATCCGGCATATCGCGCTGATAAACGAAGCGCACCGGCTCGGCGGTCAGACGCTGTTTCAGGCTGGAGGACATCAGTTCCAGCAGGCTGGATTCCATTTCGGTGACCAGATCGTACTCGGCGTCACGCGTCATCTTCATCGAGTAGGCGTTGAGCGCGTCGTAATCGAAGAACCCTTTGAAGATATCGTCCAGGCAGTAACGCAGGATGTTATCCAGCAGGATCATTGGCTTGCGGCGGCGCGGTGCTTCCGGCGGCAGGTTAACGAAACGCGGCACCTTGTCCGATGGGATTTCCAGCAGCGCATAGCGGATGGTATCCCCGCGGATAATTTCGACCGCCAGATAGGTGTAATCGTCCTTCAGAAATTGCACCAGGTCGGTGTCGCGGTTAATCAGGATCGGCGTGATGTGTGGGCGAAGCTGGTGTTTAAAGTAGCTGCGCAGCCAGCTTTGCTGATTTTCGGAGAGCTGACGCTCGTTAATCAGGAAGATTTGATTGCGCGCCATCTCCAGCAGCAAATCATTGTACAGGCCGTCGAACTCCTGATCGGCCTTCAGCACCCGGGCCTGAATCTTGTTCAGCAGGTGGCGCTGGTTGGAGGGGGAACCCTGTTCTTCACTGATTAAAATACGCCGCTTCAGTTCCGCGAAGCGTACTTTATAGAATTCATCGAGGTTATTGGAATAGATGCCGAGAAAACGCATCCTTTCAATCAACGGGTTGAGCTTGTCCGCCGCTTCCTGCAGAACGCGTTCGTTAAAAGACAACCAGCTCAGTTCTTTTTCGATATACAGCTTATCCTGACCCATTAGTCCTCACACTCCGTTTTCGTGGACGTGGCAATGCCGTCACCGTCACGTCAGTTATTATGGCGAGCTTTAGCGGAGAATGTCCAACTATGCAGATGAAACTCTCTCATCTGACCATGACAACTTTATGAGAGACAGACAAAAATGTAGAAGCGCTTTCAATCTGGTTAAAAACTCAAGTGAGAGCAAAACTTGCAGAAGGCATAAAAAAATAAACCTGGAAAATCAATTCATTGATTTTCAGCAGATAAACACAAAGAGGGAAAAACCACGTTTTTTCCCTCTTTGTTCAGAACTTAAAAGGGCCGAAGCCCTTTTTATCTCATATTACTCTGCAGCGTGGCCCTGCGGGGGCAGCTGCACGTCATCAAGCCAGGCGGCGTTGTGGCGCATTTTTAAACGACCATCGATGAACCAGCTCACGACCAGCGGGTAAATCGCGTGTTCCTGATGCTGAACGCGGGCGGTGATTTCGTCCTCGTCATCCCCTTCAAACACCGGCACTTTGGCCTGCAGAATAACCGGGCCGCCGTCCAGCTCGTCGGTGACAAAATGCACGGAGGTACCGTGCTCTTCGTCGCCGTTCTCCAGCACCTGGCGATGCGTATGGAGGCCGGGGTATTTCGGCAGCAGGGAAGGGTGAATGTTGAGTAAACGACCGCTGTAGCGGGCCACAAAAACCGGGCTGAGAATACGCATGTAGCCCGCCAGCACCACAACGTCCGGCGCCCAGGCATCGATCTCCTGCATCAACTGGCGGTCGAAGGCCTCACGGCTGGCAAATTCGCTTGCCGCCAGAGCATGGGCGGGGATCCCGGCTTCGCGGGCTCGCTCAAGGCCGAACGCGTCGGCCTTATTGCTGAACACCGCGCTGATGGTGCCGTTAATCTTTTTTTGCTGGCAGGCATCAATGATTGCCTGCAGATTGCTTCCGTTGCCGGAAATCAGCACCACAATGTGTTTCATTACTCGATAACCACGCGCTCTTCGGAATCAGATGCCTTGATGATACCGATTTTCCACGCCTTTTCACCTTTGGCCTGCATTAGCTCAACGGCTTTATCCGCCTCTGCTGCCGGCAGGGCAATGACCATGCCCACGCCGCAGTTAAAGGTGCGGTACATTTCGTGGCGGCTGATGTTGCCGGCCTGCTGCAGCCAGTTGAATACCGCCGGCCACTGCCAGGAAGATTCGGTGATAACGGCCTGAGTATTGTCCGGCAGAACGCGCGGAATGTTTTCCCAGAAGCCGCCGCCAGTCAGGTGGGCGATGGCGTGAACGTCCACGCTTTCAATCAGCGCAAGGATGTTTTTCACGTAAATGCGGGTCGGTTCGAGCAGGTGATCCGCCAGCGGTTTACCTTCAAGAATCGTGGTCAGCGGGTCGGTGCCGCTCACTTCCAGCACTTTGCGCACCAGCGAATAGCCGTTGGAGTGCGGGCCGCTTGAACCCAGCGCAATCAGCACGTCGCCGTCGGCTACTTTGGAGCCGTCAATGATTTCAGATTTCTCAACCACGCCAACGCAGAACCCGGCCACATCGTAATCTTCACCGTGGTACATGCCCGGCATTTCAGCGGTTTCGCCGCCAACCAGCGAGCAGCCTGACTGCAGGCAGCCTTCGGCGATGCCGGTAATAACGCTTGCTGCGGTATCCACGTCCAGCTTGCCGGTTGCGTAATAGTCGAGGAAGAACAGCGGCTCGGCGCCCTGAACCACCAGGTCGTTCACGCACATGGCTACCAGGTCAATGCCGATAGCGTCGTGACGTTTTAAGTCCATCGCCAGACGCAGCTTGGTGCCCACACCGTCGGTGCCGGAAACCAGAACAGGTTCGCGATATTTTTGAGGCAACGCGCACAGCGCACCGAAACCGCCCAGTCCACCCATTACTTCCGGGCGGCGGGTCTTTTTCACTACGCCTTTAATTCTGTCTACCAGAGCGTTACCAGCATCAATATCTACACCGGCATCTTTATAGCTGAGAGAGGTTTTATCGGTCACTGCTCGTTCCCCACGGGTGGCATAAAATAAAAAACGCGGCAATTCTAACAGTGCAGGCAAACGTTTGCGAGCCTCTTATCATCGGCAAGAAAAGAATTCCTGAGATAGAATCAATCCAGTCTGGTTGATCTCGATCATCCCATTAGCTGTAGCGCAGCGGCAAAAAAGCGGTATAATCCGGCGATTTTTTTTGTGGTAGCCAACTATCTCGGGGGAGAAAGAGTATGAAGATCGTGGAAGTGAAACACCCACTCGTCAAACACAAGCTGGGCCTGATGCGTGAGCAAGACATCAGCACCAAGCGCTTTCGTGAACTCGCCTCTGAAGTGGGCAGCCTGCTGACTTATGAAGCTACTGCGGATCTGGAGACTGAGAAAGTCACCATCGAAGGCTGGAACGGCCCGGTGGAAGTGGACCAGATCAAAGGCAAGAAAATTACCGTTGTGCCTATTCTGCGTGCCGGCCTGGGCATGATGGAAGGCGTTCTGGAAAACGTACCGAGCGCGCGCATTAGCGTGGTGGGCGTTTACCGTGATGAAGAAACGCTGCAGCCGGTGCCATACTTCCAGAAGCTGGTTTCTAATATAGAAGAGCGCATGGCGCTGGTGGTTGACCCAATGCTGGCAACCGGCGGCTCCATGATTGCCACCATCGACCTGCTGAAAAAAGCAGGCTGCACCAGCATTAAGGTGCTGGTACTGGTTGCCGCGCCGGAAGGCATTGCCGCGCTGGAAAAAGTACACCCGGACGTAGAGCTGTTCACCGCCTCTATCGATCAGGGGCTCAACGAGCACGGGTACATTATTCCTGGCCTCGGTGATGCGGGCGATAAGATATTTGGTACTAAATAATAAAATGAGCCGACTTCGAAAGTCGGCTTTTTTTTGATTTCAGCAAACACCGTTCGTTAAAAATAACACGTAGAGGAAAACAACATGACCCGCCGCGCTATTGGGGTAAGTGAACGACCGCCCTTACTGCAAACGATTCCGTTAAGCCTGCAGCATCTGTTTGCCATGTTCGGCGCGACCGTACTGGTACCGATTTTGTTCCACATCAACCCGGCGACGGTGCTGCTGTTCAACGGTATCGGCACGCTGCTCTACCTGTTTATCTGTAAGGGTAAAATCCCGGCTTACCTCGGGTCCAGCTTCGCGTTTATCTCCCCGGTGCTGCTGCTGCTGCCGCTGGGTTACGAAGTGGCGCTCGGCGGTTTTATTATGTGCGGCGTGCTGTTCTGCATCGTGGCGCTGATCGTGAAAAAAGCCGGGACCGGCTGGCTGGACGTGATGTTCCCTCCGGCGGCGATGGGCGCGATTGTGGCGGTTATCGGCCTTGAGCTGGCGGGCGTGGCGGCGAATATGGCTGGCCTGCTGCCGGCGGAAGGGGCTTCACCGGATTCCACCACCATTATTATCTCGCTGGTGACGCTGGCGGTGACGGTGTTTGGCTCGGTGCTGTTCCGCGGTTTTATGGCGATTATCCCGATTCTCATCGGCGTGCTGGCGGGCTATGCGCTCTCCTTCGCTATGGGCGTGGTGGACGTGACGCCAATCCGCGAAGCGCACTGGTTCGCGCTGCCAACTTTTTATACGCCTCGTTTTGAATGGTTTGCTATCTTCACCATTCTTCCTGCCGCACTGGTGGTGATTGCCGAACACGTGGGCCACCTGGTGGTCACCGCTAACATCGTGAAAAAAGACCTGATCCGTGACCCCGGCCTGCACCGCTCGATGTTCGCCAACGGTATCTCTACCGTGTTCTCCGGCTTCTTCGGCTCCACGCCAAACACCACCTACGGTGAAAACATTGGCGTGATGGCTATCACCCGCGTTTATTCGACCTGGGTTATCGGCGGCGCGGCAATTATTGCTATTCTGCTCTCCTGCGTCGGCAAGCTGGCGGCAGCGATTCAAATCATCCCGGTACCGGTGATGGGCGGCGTGTCTCTGCTGCTGTACGGCGTGATCGGCGCATCCGGTATTCGCGTGTTGATCGAGTCCAAAGTGGATTACAACAAAGCGCAAAACCTGATCCTGACCTCCGTTATCCTGATCATCGGCGTGAGCGGTGCGAAGGTGCATATCGGCGCGGCGGAGCTGAAAGGCATGGCGCTGGCAACCATCGTTGGCGTGGGTCTGAGCCTTATTTTCAAACTTATCAGCATACTGCGCCCGGAAGAAGTGGTGCTGGACGCCAAAGAGAACGACGCTCACCACTGATCGTTTAGCCACCGGGCGGATCCTCGCCCGGTTCTATCCTTCCCCAAAACTGTGATAGACTCATCGCGATTTTCTGCCTGTTATGGTTGAGGTACTTCTGAATACGCCGGCACAGCTCTCACTGCCACTCTATCTTCCCGACGATGAAACCTTTGCGAGTTTCTGGCCGGGTGACAACCCTTCTTTATTAGCCGCACTGCAGTCGGTACTCCGTCAGGATCACAGCGGGTATATCTATTTCTGGTCGCGGGAAGGCGGCGGGCGCAGCCATTTGCTGCATGCGGCCTGTGCGGAACTTTCCCAGCGCGGTGAAGCCGTGGGCTACGTGCCGCTGGATAAGCGCACCTGGTTTGTGCCGGAAGTGCTTGATGGAATGGAGCAGCTCTCGCTGGTTTGCATCGACAATATTGAGTGCGTAGCCGGGGATGAACCGTGGGAAATGGCGATTTTCAATCTCTATAACCGCATTCTGGAGTCAGGGAAAACGCGCCTGCTGATCACCGGCGACAGGCCGCCGCGCCAGCTAAATCTGCAGTTACCGGACCTGGCTTCCCGCCTGGACTGGGGGCAAATCTACAAGCTGCAGCCGCTTTCCGATGATGACAAGCTACAGGCGCTCCAGCTGCGTTCCCGGCTGCGGGGGTTTGAACTGCCGGAAGACGTGGGGCGCTTTCTGTTAAAACGCCTCGATCGTGAAATGCGAACCCTGTTCATGACGCTCGATCAGCTCGATCACGCCTCAATCACCGCCCAGCGCAAGCTCACCATTCCGTTCGTCAAAGAAATCCTCAGCCTGTAATTTTCCCCGTCCTGCGACGGGGAACGCTTTATTACACCTTACGTAATCTTTCTGCCGCTGCGTCCAGCGTCGCTTCCTGTTTGGCAAAGCACAGGCGAATCAGCTTGTGCGGGAAGGCATCCGCGCAGAACACCGACAGCGGGATTGCCGCCACGCCCACTTCTTTGGTTAGCCACTGGCAGAAGCTCACGTCATCGAGATCGGAAATGGCGCTGTAGTCCGCCAGCAGGAAATAGGTGCCTTCGCACGGCAGGATTTCGAACCGGCTGTCCGCCAGCGCCTCAACAAAGCGGTCGCGGCGTGCGCGGTAAAATTCCGGCAGTTCACGATAATGCTCCGGCTCGGCGCGCAGCATATCGGCAATCGCAAGCTGCGCCGGGGTATTCACCGCAAACGTCAGGTACTGGTGCACTTTACGCAGCTCCGCGCTGATGGCCGCCGGCGCCACGCAGTAGCCCACCTTCCAGCCTGTCATATGGAACGTTTTGCCGAAAGAGGACACAGAGATAGCGCGCTCGCGCAGCTGCGGGTGAGCCAGCACGCTGGCGTGGCCTTGTTCGTCGAAGCAAATATGCTCGTACACTTCGTCGCTCAGCACATAAACGTCGTGCTGCCCGATGGCCTGCCACAGCGCGGCAAAATCACTTTTGCGCCAGACGGTAGCGGACGGGTTGTGTGGCGTGTTAAGAATGACGAGGCGAGTTTTGTCGCTCAGCAGCGCAGCAAACGCCTGCCAGTCAACGCGAAAGTGAGGCGGCTGGAGCGAAATACGCTTGAGAATACCGCCGGAAAGCGTCACGGCCGGGGCGTAGCTGTCGTAGCTTGGGTCAAAACAAATCACCTCATCGCCCGGACGAACCAGCGCGGTGATGGCGGCATAAAGCGCTTCTGTTGCGCCAGCTGTGACCGTGATATCGGTATTGGCATCCGGCTTGTGGCCGTACAGGGCTTCGGTTTTCTCGGCGATGGCTTCACGCAGAGGCTGGACACCTGTCATCGGGGCATACTGGTTCGCGCCCTGGCTTACGTGAAACGTCAGGCGTTCCTGCAGGAAGCGCGGGCCGTCAAAATCCGGGAAGCCCTGGGAGAGGTTAATCGCGTTGTGCTGCTGCGCCAGAGCGCTCATCTGAGTGAAGATGGTGGTGCCGAGCGCGGGCAGTTTGCTTTCTGGAATCAAAGGGGAGTGGCTCATTATTCTTCGACCTTAACGTGATGCGTGTGTTTCCCTGTGTTGCCGGGACTATAACACGATGTTAAGATTTAGCAATCAAGACGCTTAGACGTCTAAATAATAATGACCTCAGTTGCAAACATAACGCAGCGCTAACGGCTGGAGAGATAATGATTCGCGCCATTGTTACCGATATTGAAGGCACCACCAGCGACATTCGCTTTGTGCACAACATCCTGTTCCCGTATGCCCGCGAACGCCTCGCAGGTTTTGTTCGCGCGCAACAGAATGAAATTGCCCCAATACTCAACGACCTGCGGGCGGAAATTAATGAACCGCAGGCGGATATTGATCGGCTGATTGAGACGTTGTTTAGCTTCATGGATGTAGATCGTAAATCTACCGCGCTTAAAGCGCTGCAGGGCCTCATCTGGCGCGATGGCTACGTGAATAGAGACTTCACCGGCCATCTCTATGATGACGTTCTGCCCGCGCTGAAGGCCTGGAAACAGCAGGGCATTGCCCTGTATGTCTATTCGTCTGGCTCGGTGGCGGCGCAGAAGCTGCTCTTTGGCTACAGCGACGCCGGGAATATTACCGATTTGTTCAGCGGCTATTTTGATACCCACGTCGGAGCCAAGCGTGAAGCGCAGTCCTACCGCAACATCGCGGAACAGGCCGGCGTGGCGCCAGAGGCGCTGCTGTTCTTGTCTGATATTCACCAGGAGCTGGATGCTGCGCGGGAAGCCGGTTGGCAAACCGTGCAGCTGATTCGCGGCGAGGCCGATGAAACAAGCAGCCATCGCCAGGTAAACCGTTTCGACCACATTAATCCGGAGTCGTTTTCTTCATGAGCGCATTGACCATTTTTACCGATACCGAAGCAAAGGAGCCGGTATGGCACAGCACGGACGCGCAAGAAATTCGCGAGCAGCTGAACGCAAAAGACGTGCGTTTTGAGCGCTGGGAAGCGAACCAGGATTTAGGAGCTAATCCGACGTCGGAGACGGTGATCGGGGCCTACCAGCACGCTATCGACAAGCTGGTGGCGGAGAAGGGCTATCAGAGCTGGGACGTTATCAGCCTGCGTGCGGATAACCCGCAGAAAGACGTGCTGCGCACCAAGTTCCTGTCCGAGCATACCCACGGCGAAGACGAAGTCCGTTTCTTTGTAGAAGGCGCGGGGCTGTTCTGCCTGCATCTGGACGACAAGGTGTATCAGATCCTGTGCGAGAAGAATGATTTGATTTCCGTCCCGGCCGGAACGCCGCACTGGTTTGATATGGGGTCAGAGCCGCACTTTACCGCGATTCGTATTTTCGATAATCCGGAAGGCTGGGTGGCTCACTTTACCGGTGATGCGATTGCGGATGCTTATCCACGTTTGCCGTAGTTGATGAGTTGAGTTGAGTTGAGTTTTTCCCTGGAAGGGCTGTAACTTAGTCACAAATTCCCGCGACGATGTAGGAGCGGCAAACATTCCGTTCACTTCCAGTCCTGTTTTATATGAAGCCCCCGTACCGGTTCACGGCTCGGGGGAATCACCGTCATTCCCCCGAGACCCCGGACTCCCGGCGAAATAAATCGACCGCTAAAGCGGCAGACCTCCGTTTTATCTCCCTGTCCTGGGTCGGCTGAGATGCGTTCCCGACGCTCTCAGCCTCCGGCCGTTCCCGACGTCCGGACCCTGGCCAGTCGGAGAGAAAACCGAGGCGATTTAAGCCGGAACCGAGCCTCGCTTCAAATCCGCAGCCACGCTGAAAGTCACAGGCGCTGCAAGTCCCACAGCCACGCCCTTGTCCCCGGCTCTCATCGCCCCCGGTTATGACCCAACTCAGGCGGGGTTGAGCTGCCGGGAGCAGCGAAAGAGAGCGATCGTCGGGAACGAATCGCGAACGACCCCGACTGTTTGGGTGATAGCCGGTGGGTTTACCGCTTCAGCGGCGATGAGCTCGCCGGGC
>NZ_DASYBS010000080.1:0-1839 GCF_036500665.1 Cedecea sp. | reverse complement strand
ATAGCGATGAGGCCAATCACCAACAGCCGCCCGATGAGGATTTGCACTGGTTTTGCATGGTAATCAAAACGGTCGCCATCCAATTCCGTATTGCCGTAAAAATAACGACGGCTACGCACAGTCGCCCAAGCGGAATAGATGCCTAAGGTTAAACACGTTAATAACATGTTGACTAACCAAATAGAAAAATATTCTCCACCTGCCCCGTGGAATTTAATTCGATGCAGCCCCGGTGACTGCGAGGTGTTTTCTTTCATTATGTTTTCATCCTGAAAATAACAAGTCATGACAATTATTTAATTATGCAACTCTTTTGCAAAACAAATAAGCACATTATATAAGCACAGTTCCAATCAAAATGACAAACATTCTTTTACTTGAAAATAAAAAACAGACAATATTAAGAATAATTATTCTATATAACTATTAATTATCAATATGAATTCTGGATTATATATATAATTAAAATAATTAATCATATATGCGCATGGGCCCGATATCGGGCCCATGCTGCTGCCTTTAACCGCGGCGCGCTTTCACCGCCGCCGCCAGATCGCGCAGCACGGTTTCGGTGTCCTGCCAGCCGATGCAGCCGTCGGTCACGCTTTTGCCGTAAACCAGCGGCTCGCCGCTTTCGAGGCTCTGGTTGCCTTCCACCAGGTGGCTTTCGATCATCACGCCGATGATCGCTTTTTCACCGCCGCCAATCTGCCCGCAGACGTCGGCGCTGACTTCCACCTGTTTCTTGAACTGCTTGCTGCTGTTGGCATGGCTGAAGTCAATCATTACCTGCGCCGGCAGCCCGGCTTTGCTCAGGCCGGCTTTGACGTCCTTCACGTGCGCCGCGCTGTAGTTCGGCTCTTTGCCGCCGCGCAGAATAATGTGACAGTCGCCGTTGCCGCTGGTGTTAACGATCGCCGAGTGGCCCCACTTGGTTACCGACAGGAAACAGTGCGGCGCGCCGGCGGCGTTGATGGCGTCGATCGCCACCTTGATGGTGCCGTCGGTGCCGTTCTTGAAGCCGACCGGGCATGAGAGGCCTGAGGCCAGCTCGCGGTGCACCTGCGATTCCGTGGTGCGCGCGCCGATGGCGCCCCAGCTCATCAGATCCGCCAGGTACTGCGGCGTGATCATGTCGAGGAATTCGCCGGCGGCCGGCAGGCCGCTGTCGTTGATCTCCACCAGCAGCTTACGCGCCAGGCGCAGACCGTCGTTGATGTTGAAGCTGTTATCCATCTGCGGATCGTTGATCAGGCCTTTCCAGCCCACGGTGGTGCGCGGTTTTTCGAAGTATACGCGCATGACCACTTCCAGCTCGCCCTTCAGTTCTTCACGCAGCGCCAGCAGACGCCCCGCGTACTCTTTGGCGGCTTGGGTATCGTGGATAGAGCAAGGACCAATCACCACCAGCAGGCGATCGTCGCTGCCGCGGAGGATATTGTGAATTGCGCTGCGGGCCTGGGACACCGTCTTTGCTGCGCGTTCAGTGGCCGGGAATTTCTCCAGCAAAGCCACCGGCGGCAGGAGTTCCTTAATATCATTAATGCGTAAATCGTCGTTTTGGTAATTCATAGCTTTTCCATTCGGTATCGAGGGGTATTTCGCAGTGCGTAACGGTGTAGATCCCAACAATCTAGCCTGTGGGAATGGCGCTGTAAATCACCTTTGCCCCCCTCCGCTGGAACCGCCAAATTAACAGCAGATTGTGCTGTTTCATCAGGGGAGCGCAGAGCCTCCTTTTTCGCTATGCTAGCGATCGGAATATAAAGCGACCCGAGTTGAACATGCCCTCTCTGTTATTAGTTGATGACCACCCGGTGGTTCATGTCGCACTGGAAG
>NZ_DASYBS010000079.1:0-1990 GCF_036500665.1 Cedecea sp. | reverse complement strand
GGTTCCATCGCGCTGATAAATCGTTATGCCGCACGCCAGCACATCAATACCGGTGCGCCCGGCTACAACGTCAATACGCGCGGCCACGCCGTCATCCGTCATCCATGCCAGCGCCTGCCCGATATACTCCCGGGCTTCCTGTGGCGTTTTATTCGTTAACTTGCGGCGTTTCAGTAGCCAGAGGCGGGAGCCGATGCGGTCATTCTGTACGGTGGGCCAGGTATCGCCCCACCATCCCATCGCCTGCGCGGTGTGATCGTCGCGTTCTGCTCGCCGCCATGTAAACAGCGATATCACTACAGCGCGCGTTAAAGGGTCGAGCGGGTCCGTTGACTCCCTCAGGAGCCCGTTAACATAGAGGATCATGGTGTTTAACTCATCGTCTGGCCTGGCGTGTCAGTGGTACCGCCGCCGTCGCCGTTTTCTTTATGGGTATGGCCGTTATATGTCTGTCGCATATCCGCCATCGTTTTACCGCTGCTGTCGCAGTTATCCCTGATGTTTCCGGTCGCTTCGACGGGCATTTCAAAGCGGGCCTTAGGCGCATTTTTGAATACGATCGGTTTTCCGGCGCCGTTCACAACTATCCCGTCACGAGTTAATATCACCGACTGGCCTTGATCGTCGTAAATTGCCACCTCTCCGCGCTTCAACCCTTTAAGGCGATAACGGCGATCAGATACGGTTATTACAACACCGTGCGAGCGGTCCCCTCCCGGAAATAAAACCGCCGCTTCTGCACCATCCTGCGCCGAGGAAGTAAACCCGTAGGGCTCCAGGTACTCCACATTCTCTTTCGGATCCCCGCCGATTAATTTCAGGCCGGCAGCCTGGCATTTTTTCGCGCTATCAAGGGATGTCAGCACGCCGCGCGCGAACAAATTCACCAGCCCTTTAATGTTTCCGGCCATCAGAATTCATCCTCCTTACTCTGTTTTTTCTTTTTCTTCGGTTTGGTTGGCTCGGGCAGGTAAGCATCAGCGGGACCTACGCGTAATTCTGTTGTCGTGCCGTTCCCGTCCTGGTTATAAGTCACCTCAGCAATGACCAGTTCGGTATTGTCAAACCCCTGCATGGGATCGAATACAATAACGCGCTGATTGGGCTGCCACAGCTCGCCGTTACCCTGGCGCCAGCCCTGTACGGTATAGGTAGTTTCCTGCGTTTTCGCGGCGCGCTGCCTGGCTTCAAATTCACATCGGGATTTACAGCTGTCTGCCGTGGCCGTCCCGGATTGCTGGAGTGTATGCGGGCGGTAGCGCGTCACACCCGCATCGCGGGTGCTCTGGCGAATAGCGGAGATCGTCGCCTCGCCAAAATCATCATCTGTGCCCGGCCGCTGGCCGGTTACCAGATAATCAGAGAAACGTTCACGAACGCTGCGCTCGGTATCACACGAAAGTATGTTTTCGCCAAGCACCAGAGCCGTGGACGCACGCAAACTTCCCACGGCGCCGAGGTGCAACCGGCCTTCTCCATCATCGTAAGCCAGCGTTTGAACCTGGCCCAGCAGGCGATTAAGGCAATCCACCACCGTTTCACCATGCTCAGGCTGGGCATCAATAACGGCTGTTGCCGGTGCGCCATCGTCAATAACGGTGATCCCGAACGGGCTGGTTAACGCGCTGGCGATACGGACCAGACTTTTTCCGCTGTGCTGTGCCGGAGCTGCAGAGCAGTCGATCAGATCGGCTGTCTTGCTACGCCCCACAATACCGGTGCTAATCGATGTGGCATCATAGCGAACCGGCGTAGCTTCCACCCAGCCGGTGATAACCAGGTCGCTACCGATCAGCACTTCAACCAGGTCACCATTCTTTATCATGGGCTGGTTTTCCGTAGCGCCAGGCCACTGCCGGGTGATCGTCACGTTAAAATCGCGCGCCACTCTGTCTATGCCGGCACTCACACGCGCCGACGTCCACCCTCCCCACTCGCGCCCGTTTACACGCAAAAAAACAAGACTGTTCATCGCACCGGAACCCTCAAT
>NZ_DASYBS010000078.1:0-2638 GCF_036500665.1 Cedecea sp. | reverse complement strand
AACTGCATTGTGCATAGTGGTAGAAGTTGCACGAAGTTGGTCAATATCCCTTCCTGACAGCTTGTTGAGTACTAGTCTAAAATCGTCAGGGTGACCTTGTGCAAATTTTTCAAGCGCACTATTTGTCTTGGACATTCCCCCTAGAAGCTTCCCTCTCCCCAGACCCCGTGTGGCGACGCGGTCCCAGGCAGCAATCTGCTCTGAGGCATATCCATCAATGTTCCTCGACGCCGCCGCCACTGTTTTAGTTCCCGGCTTCACCATTCTGCCAGCCAGTCCCGCCCCCAGCGACAATATCCCAAACGCCAGTGAGGTCCAGCCCAGCGCTGCCGAGGCCTTAGGGTTACTCTCCTCTGTCGCTGCACTGGCAATTCCCGTCACATCCGCCACCAGCGCCGCAGTACCCACAACCAGCGATACCGTCGACGCTCCCGCAAGGGCAGCACTGATACTACCAGCCGCAGCAATGGATGCTCCACCGGTAAATACGGCTCCGAGGATACCCAGAATCCCAAGTCCAATCCCCAGACCGGCTTGCCAGCTCATATGGCCCGACGGGTCTGCCCGGTTAACCGGGTCACCCTCACAGTAGGCATAAGCGTTAATTCCACCCGCACCAAACGGACTCCAGCTGTCGGGGCGGGTAAAGCGCATAAGTACCGGGCTGTAGGACCGATAGCCATTGCCCAGGTGGTAGGTGCCGCTCACGGGATCCAGACGCTCCCCGCTAAAAGCCAGAATGCCGCTCTTCATGAATATCTCCAGTCCGTTTGTAGAATGTTAATGTATTAACATTTCGGTTATTTACATTGGCTCAGCATCTATCAAAGAACCATTTCTGAAAGTCCGGGCCACGCCATTAAATTTAAACGTTAATGCCTGCCGGGGTAATTGACTTAATTCACGCTGAAGGTCCATTGATGCATGAGCTAAAGCTCCTCCACGGGATACCCGCCAAAAAGCATCACCTTCGGCAAGGGTTTCGTTCAGGATGACTGAATTTTTTTGAAAAAGTAGTCCTGAAAAACCCACAACTTGCTTATTTCTGACAATGGATGAAAAATCTCTGGCGAGCTGCTCTGAACAGCAGCCTAAAAAATTATAAGCATCATAATCAGTGAAATTCCTCACATTTTCAATAAAATGCTTATACGACTGTTGGGCATTCATTATGCCTGGATCAAGAACTATGCCACCATCATTCCCATGAGAAAGTATATTCAAAGCCCTGCGACTCTTAATGCCTTCAAAAGCAAAACTAACCTCGCTAACATCTGCCGCACCGTTTGCACCAGGTCCCGTGGTAGAACCTAAAACTGAAACACTCACCGGATTTATTTCTAAAGATTCGCTAAATCGCCCCGGAACAGCCTCATAGATTGTCGGCAAGCCAGTAGCTTTGGCTACACCCCGCACAGAAGTAACCGACCTCATGCTTCTGCTCCTGACCAATCCAGCAAGTTTGCCAGCCAGTCCCGCCCCCAGCGACAATATTCCAAACACCAGTGAGGTCCAGCCCAACGCTGCCGAAGCCTGAGGATTACTCTCCTCTGTTGCGGCACTGGCAATTCCCGTCACATCCGCCACCAGCGCAGCAGTGCCCACAACCAGCGATACTGTCGACGCTCCCGCAAGGGCTGCACTGATGCTGCCAGCCGCTGCAATGGATGCTCCACCGGTAAATATTGCCCCGAAAATACTCAGAATCCCCAGTCCAATCCCCAGACCGGCTTGCCAGCTCATATGGCCCGACGGGTCTGCCCGGTTGACCGGGTCCCTTGCACAGTAAGCATAAGCGTTAATTCCACCCGCACCAAACGGACTCCAGCTGTCTGGGCTGGTAAAACGCATCAGGACCGGGTTATATGCGCGGTAGCCATTGCCCAAATGATAGGTTTCGCTTACGGGGTCCATACGCTCCCCGTTAAAAGCCAGAACACAACTCGTCATAATAAATCCCTGTAAATTAGTAGATAATTCGCAGTGAACAGATGACTGCTCCTCGCAATTAACGGCGTAGTGCAGCCACACTTATCCTTCCGTCTTCACCACCGTTTTTTTTCGCTCAGGAAGGTAAGAGAAATGAATATTGTCTCCGGTGTAAAATGTGAGGGAGTGGTTTCTTTCGCGTGTTCAGTCGCTCGTCTTTTCCGGCCACTGAATATACGGCGCAGCACTGACATCCACACGACTCAGAAGGACGCGATACGTTTTCCAGGCCCTGAGTTGCTGTAACTCGCCTTCCGTTGCCATCTCAGTATCCGCTGCATCCTGCAGCGGCGCTATCGCGTCTGCGGCTTCATCAAGCAGTACTGATTTTGTTTTCTGCGCCTGCGCAATTAGTTCCTCTTTCGACCAGGTGCGCGGGACCACTTTTTTACCGTCGAATACCCATTCCCCGCGCCTGATGCTGAATCCCTCCGGTAACTTCTCGCTGATTTCTGCGACGCTCATCCCTTCAGGGGAAAACATCGACACGGCATAAATGTTGCCACGCTCCGGCACCGGCTTATCGATGACGGAGCGAATCACATTCTCGCTGTCGTACATGATTTTTATCGTGTTATCCGCAAACAAAGACTGGCATTCATACCAGTCCTGCCCGTCTTCTGATTCGAAAAAACGTATACCGGCAGTG
>NZ_DASYBS010000077.1:0-4405 GCF_036500665.1 Cedecea sp. | reverse complement strand
TTTACCGCGCGGGATAACAACATCAATACCCGTGCCACATGGGACTGGGCAAATGGTCAGCTTGCCGCGCGGGATGACAATATTAACACCCGCTCGACATGGCAATGGGTGAATCAGCGTATAGATGAAGTGCAGAGCTGGGCTGTTGCAAATTTTGTTCAGGCCGAGGACTTAACTGCGCCTGTTGAAGTGCAGTTTACAGGTGGATGGGGTTACCCCCGGGGAACTGACGGAGCGCACATTTATAACCTGAACATGGTTGGTGGTGACAGTAACGTCGGTGTGCTGGTGTTCCGCTATAAGCGATATTACAAAAATGGCCAATGGATTGTTCTTAATTGAGAGGAAAGCGCCATGCAGCAGTTCAGTAAATTCACGGCATATATCCCTGGGCCAGAAGAGCAGGAAATAAGCACGCCGGGATATTCCGGTGAAGGCCTGTACATCCGCGACCGGGAAGGTAACGACTGGTACGTCGTCAGAAAACTTTTTAAGAAAGACTCGCTAAAAGTGGGCTATGACGAGGAAGGCCGGGTGCGCACGTTCTCAACCGATACCGATGCTTTTTTCCCGGTCAATCTTGGCGCGGTTGAGCTACCGGCCACAAAGGCGAATATGTGCGTAACCCTGGGCGACGACTGGTTCTATAAAGACGGGAAGTTACAGCAAATCCGGGATTACCCGGCGATTGCAGCGGCTGAACGCGACAGGCTCATGAGTGAGGTGACAAAGCGCATCGACTGGCTGATCGGTGCGCTTGAAGATAGCGATATTTCCGATGATGAAGACGCAGAGCTTGAAGCGCTGCGAGCTTATCGCACTGCGCTACGCCGTCTGGATTTGACTGCTGCCCCAGTAGTTAAATGGCCGGAGGTGCCGCAAAGTGTGGCGTGAAGCAAATCTGGCTTTTACAGACCGCGTGGCCGCGCTGAATTGTGCCATTGTTCCCGCGCATCCCTGGATTTACGGGCTGGGGCAACAAACGGAAAATGGCGCGTACCTTAGCCCGGTAAACGCGATTAACTATCTGGCCACTAAGCTGGCCAGTGCTGCCGCCACTGATGATGTGGTGATTTTTATGGTTACCGGCAGCAATCACGATGGTTTTATGAAAAACCTTGAGGCGCTGACGGATGTATTTCCCGCCCCGACATTTACGCAGGTTAAGAGGCTGGCGCAGTCTTCTGCCGAGCTTGCAGTGGCGAAAATGCAATTACCGGCCAAAGGCGGCAGCGGTCTACCGGCCGCAATACCGCTGTCGGTACCTACAACCCGCGCCGCACTGACCGCGAAAGCTATTGCGCAGGCGCAGCAGGCTGCCGGGGCAGGAACAAGCCTGGCAGACCTTAAAGGCCAGCTTAGTGACTTTGCCACGTTGCGAAATAACCTGATTAGCGCGGCGGCGGATGGGCTGGCAGATTTGCAGGGTGAAAGTGCGCGGGCGTGGGTGTTTACCGGGGCCGACGATATGGCCACAACGCTGACTGAGCTGGTTAAGTCTGTGCCACAACCTTCTGCGGTGTTCTGTGCTGCCGTGATGATGGTGGGTGAAAACCTTCAGGGCATAAAAGGAGTGATCCATGAACTCTGTCCCAACCCTGGCGCTTAATGGGGAAGCCATCGCGCTAAAAAATATGCGTGTCACGGTCAGTATGCAGTTTCAGGATAAAGACCAGTCCGGCCAGACCAGCGCCACGTCAAAATCGGAGCAGGGCATCAAGGGCAAAGAGCTGCGTGTTGTTGGTGAGGTGCCATTCAGGAAAAAAGAGATTCTGGCGCGAATTTTTGAGCTGGCCAGCACCCGCGATGGTGCCGGAAAGTTGCAGACATACCGCGTGGCTCACGATGTTGCCCGAGCGGTTAATTTTCGTGAAGCAACTTTTTCAGGGACAATCGACGCGCCGCAGCAGGACGGGAAAATGTCCTGGCTGGTCACTTTTACGTTAACTGAGCATTTGAGTGTTCAGGAAAAGCGTGAAGCCCGTGCGAGTGGCAAGGTGACGGCAAAAAAACAGGGCGGTGCGGCCGGTACCGGTGTGCAGGGCGCGGCTGAAGATGAAGAGAAAATGACGTGGTTTGAACGCAAAGTGCTGAAACCCGTAAACGATGCGCTGGGGGATTGATGAAACCACTAAAACGCCTTTATTTGTCCGGGGATGAGGTTCATCTGGTCGATTTGAACCTGATGCTGGAGCTGAACAGCTGCGGGCGTGGTTTCATCACGGCGGAAACGGGAACGGATTACACCGGCAAACTGGTACGCGTGGATGTGGGGTATACCGATTTGCTGCTGCGTTGGTTTACTGGCTATGTTGAGCGGTCACAGCCTGCTGATAATGGTTATCAGCGGCTATTTGTTCGTGAGCTGGTTGGGGTGTTCGAACGCAACTGGCCATGCTCTTTCCAGCATCCAACGTTACGTGAGATTGCTGGTTGGCTGACAGAGCACAGCGGGTTGAAAGTGTCGGTGCCAGATGCGGATTACACGGATAGAGCGATCCCCCATTTCACGCACAGCGGAACCGGGTATCAGTTGCTGGATAATCTGGGGCGTGCTTTTGGCATTCAGGATTACATCTGGTATCAGCTGCCGGATGGGGATGTGTGGCTGGGCGGGGCTGATAAAAGCCTGTTCGCGGGGCGTCCGGTTGATATCCCCGCAGAGTTTGGACAGGGTGCGGCGGGTGGCAATACGATGACCATTCCGATGGTGCAAAGTTTACGCCCCGGTGTGGAGCTGAACGGCCAGCGGCTGACACGGGTTAATCTGGATAACGACAACATGAACGTGACCTGGACACCCCGAAATAAAACCACGGGGGCTGCACTTCAGAAAACCCCGCTGCAACGCCAGATTGAGAGCTGTTACCCGGAGCTGGCTTCCGGGCTTCATCTGCCGAAATTTGCCCGCGTTGTAGCGCCCAGCGAACCGGTAACCAGCGGTAATTTTGCCGACCCGTTCCGCCCGCGCTATGCGGTGGATGTTCAGCTACTGGATGCAGACGGCAATCCGGAAAAAGGTACACCGCAATATTCTGCGGTACCGCTGCCGGTGCCGATGGCCGGTAACGATTCGGGGATGTTTCAGTTTCCGCCTGAAGGCACCCTGGTTGAAATTGGCTTTACGGATGGCAGGCCGGATAAACCCTTTGTTCGCCAGACGGTGGCCAGTGGCACCAGTTTGCCGGATGTTAAGCCCGGAGAGCAGCTACAGCAGCAGCGTGAAGAGGTTTCCCAGCGCGTAACACAATCAGGTGACTGGGAGCGAAAAACCGATCAGGTCATTCATGAAACATCAATGGCGCGGGAAGTGTCGGCAGATACAGAACGCCGCCAGCTGGTCAGTCGTGAAACAATCATTAAAGCCGCTGACAAAACCACTGTAGTGGGTACCACCCAACTGCTGGCCGGAGCCATTCAGCATGTGACAACCGGTGATTACAGCCAGGCCGTGGGTGGAAATATGCTGGCCAGCGTAGACGGTAGCGCCGAAACCGATATCACTGGCAGCAAAACCACGACAACCGGCAAAGATCTGATTGAGAGAATTGGCACCATCAGAAAAAGCGTGGCAGCGTTGCGGCAGGAGATTAAAGCGCCGGTTGTGTGGATTGGTAGCGAGTCAATCAACGTAGCCCAGCTGATGCTTGATACCCTGGATGTTGTGAAGCAGCTGGCGGAGGCAACGGCAAGCCATAGCCACCAGAACACAGGAACGCCTACAAACGCCGATGCCATTCGTGGCGCTGGCCAGGGCGCTGCCAGCCTGAAAGAAAAATATAAACCCGTGATAGCCTGATACCCCAGCCAGTACAGCCCGCCACCGTGCGGGCTTTTTTACGCCTGTAGCCAACCAAACGCACCAGAACGCACACAGCACCACGCAACAACAAAGACACCCGCCCATGCAAGTGAAAACGAACTGAGCCACCACGGCGTACAGGCGAAGCGACAGCACGCCGAAATAAAACCTTCAGCGACCAAAATCAAACTACACCGCACCCGCCTGCGGTTTCTGGATCGAAAAGTTTTTTCAGTTTTATTTTTCTACAAACCCTAACGCCAGCCCGCGCCGCCGCTGGGCGCTTGCCGGAAAACACCAACTGAAAAAGTTGAAAAGAATTTCAGTGTTTTTCAGTAAAAAGGATCTGTGGAAGATCTGACGAAAATGTCAACCTACAGATATATAAGAGAATTTTAAATTTTGCGTGAGTTGAGAAGATCAAATTGCGCGGGGAGCGCCAGACAAAGAAAAACCCGCAAAGTGAACCGCCCCGGAAATCCTGGAGACTAAACTCCTTGAGAAAGAGGCAAACAGGATGACTAAAAATACGCGTTTTTCCCCTGAGGTCCGCCAGCGGGCCATCCGTATGGTTCTGGAGAGTCAGAACGAATACGACTCACA
>NZ_DASYBS010000076.1:0-2907 GCF_036500665.1 Cedecea sp. | reverse complement strand
ACTCACCGTGCCTGGCAACGTTTACGGCAGGTGGTGGCACCTTATCATCAGGACCGCTGGCTGGCGCCGGACATCGCCAGCAGCGCCGCGCTACTGCAGGACGAACAAGCGCTGCTGGAGATCGCCCCGACACTGTTGTAGTGAGCCGAATCAGCAGCGGCAACTCCTTCTCTCTCCCCTAATATCCCCAAAAGGGAGAGAGGAAGAGCATTTCGTTCTGGTTGTGATTATTCGCTTCGCAGCCATTAGCCAATCATTACCGTCTTAGGTTCCAGATAAGCGCCGATGCCCCACTTGCCCATTTCACGTCCTAATCCAGAGTGCTTGAAACCACCGAAAGGCGCTTTAGGTTCATGGGCCAAGGTATTCACCAGCACTCGCCCTGCGTCAATTTGCCGGGCAACGGCCAGACAACGTTGATGGTCTTGGCCGATAACCATCGCGCTAAGGCCGTAAGTCGTGTCATTGGCGATCGCAATCGCTTCCGCTTCATCCTCATAAGGCAAAATAGTCAGCACCGGGCCAAAAATTTCCTCGCGGGCGATACGCATCTGGTTATTAGCGTGGGTAAACAGCGTCGGTTTGACAAACCAGCCTCGGGTTAATCCCTCTGGCCGTCCCGGCCCCCCCGCCAACAAACGCGCGCCCTCCTCAAGCCCCTGGTGAATATACCCTTGTACTCTTTCCCACTGTTTGCGACTCACCATCGGGCCGATATCGGTGTCAACTTGACGAGGATCGCCGGACTTGATCTGCGCTATCGCTTCCACCGCCACCTGTTCAAACTCAGCCAAACGCTGGCGAGGAACCAAAATACGCGTGCCCGCAATACAGGCCTGTCCGCTGTTCATAAAACCGGCCTGTAAGATCATACCAATTGTCGCTGGGAAATCAGCATCGTCGAGTAACAGAGTTGGCGATTTCCCCCCCAACTCCAACGTAACGCGCTTCATTGTTTCGGCACCGGATACCACAATGTGTTTCCCTACACCCGTTGAACCGGTAAAGGAAATTTTTGCCACATCCGGATTCCGGGTCAGCTCCTCCCCCACAACATCACCGCGCCCATTGACGATATTAAATACGCCTGCCGGCAAACCGGCCTGGTGCAGCGCCTCTGTGATGATCTGTGTCTGCATGGCGCTCATTTCACTGGGCTTAACCACCGCAGTACAGCCGGCAGCCAACGCCGTCGCCAGTTTATTGCAGATAAAACCCGCATCGCTATTCCAGGGGGTAATCAAGCCGGCCACTCCCACAGGCGTCATCCACACTTGCGCACTACCCACCTGCTCCTCAAATTCAAAGGCGTCCAACGCCTCAATGGCCTGAGCGATCACGCTGGCCGGGTAAGTCGCCATCCAGCGAGAACGAACCGAAGGGGCACCGTATTCGGTCACAATCGCCGCCATCAGATCATCCTCACGCGCCAGTACCGCCTGATGCATACGCGTCAGCGCCGCCTTGCGTTCGGTTTTGGTGGTGCGCGCCCAAGCGGGGAATGCCGCTTTAGCCGCCGCAATTGCCAATCGGGTATCGGCTTCATCTCCTAAACGGACACGCCCAATCACCTGCTCAGTGCTGGGATTATGTAAATCAAACCATTCATCACCATGAGGCGTTACGAACTCACCATTGATATAGATTTGTTCAATCTGTTGCATTTTCTCTCTCCACATACATCGTATCTTGATAAAAAGGAGTATAGAGAGCCTTTATCGTGCCGATAAGTAGGCTTATCATGCATGACTTATGCTGAAAATCAGGATAATCAATGTACCGTAACGGCATCACCGAACTCGAAGTGGTTTTGGCCGTGGCCCGCCACCGTAGCTTTCGCGCAGCAGCCCAAGAATTGGGCATGTCCAGCAGCGCAGTCAGTAGCGCCGTCGCCGGGTTGGAAACGAGACTGCAAGCGCGGCTATTCAACCGTTCCACCCGTAGCGTAGCGCTGAGCGACGCTGGTCAACGTTTTGTCGAACGCATCACACCCGCTCTGGCAGAAATCCAGCGCGCCAGTGAAGAGGCCGGCAGCGAGCCGGATATGCCCAGCGGCAGATTGCGTATCAATGCCCCACCTGAAGCAGCGCTGATCCTGTTAGAGCCCCTGCTGCTGGAATATATGCGACGCTATCCGCAGGTGGGTGTGGACATCGTTACCGAGCCGCGCATGGTGGATATTGTGGCTGATGGCTTCGACGCCGGTATTCGGCTGGCGGAATCCGTACCACAGGATATGATCGCCGTTCCCCTCACACAGGATATTCGCATGCTGATTGTCGCCAGCCCCGGCTATCTGGCACACCACGGTGCGCCACATCAGCCGGAGGATCTGCTGCAACACCAAAGCATCGGTATGAGAATGTCACACGGTGGTGTTTACCATTGGGAGTTGGAGAAGGACGGGCAGAAATTGCAGGTGAATATGCCAGTGCGTATCTCACTCAGTGAGAGCCGCGCTATCCGGCAGGCAGCGTTGGGTGGCGTTGGACTCGCTTTCATTGCCGAGTGGTTGATCCGTGATGAACTGGCTCAAGGATTGCTGATCCCACTGCTGGAACCTTGGTGCCAACCCTTTGGCGGATTAAGGCTTTATTATTCCGGCCGGCGCTATTTACCTGCCAGATTACGCGCACTGATCGACCTGATCCATGAACAGCGCGATAACGGCCAGAGGATCGGGTAATGGCAGTCAAGTAACCAGAAGATATCGCGCAATTAATAACTCACTATAACTTCCTGGAATCATAAAACAGTGAATAAATCCTATAAAAAAACCCGCCGAAGCGGGTTTTTATTTAGCAACGAACCAAGCCGTTATTACTGACCTTTAACTTCTTTCAGGCCGTTGAACGGAGCGCGTGAACCCAGCGCTTCTTCGATACGGATCAGTTGGTTGTATTTAGC
>NZ_DASYBS010000075.1:0-2792 GCF_036500665.1 Cedecea sp. | reverse complement strand
TATCCGGTGCGCAGTCCAGCGACGAACCCGGTTTTTCCCTGTGCAGACAGTCAGTTACAACCTGTTTTTGCTGAGGCGTTTCGATGCCCGGAGATTTTTTCCCCGACGCGCTTTTTCCGCCCGAACACGCTACCGCCCCGGCGAACATCACCAGGCACAACAGCCATGTCAGGGCTTTCCTTATCCGTTTCATCCCGCTTTCCCTGCGTTATCCGTCCGCGCATTTTAACAGCATGGCCATCGCTGTCATTACCGCTTTTTCTGTCGCGGCCGGAGCCGGGGCACTGCTTGCTGTGGCCCGGTGAACCGCCTGCCGGGTACGGGCTGGCGAGGCCCGTAAGCGACGCCACGGCGCTTTGTTGCACGCCTGCAAGACCGGGTTTTGCTTTTGCATGACCACACCGGACCGGGGTGGGAAGTGGAGGCTGCCGAGACGGCAAGGAGTGACACGTTTCTTTACCGCGTGGCACGACCCGGCGCAGACAGACCCCGCCGGGCGGGTATGAACGCCTTAAGCGGAGGCCACAGGCCGACAACCCTTATTGCTGTTTGCTGAAGACGATGAGATAGCCAACGCCGCCAGGGACGGCGGCCACACCCGATGTTACACGCGGCGGCGCACGCCATAATGCAGATTATACGCATACAAGCGCATGACGAGGTTTTTGTGGGCTGAGATGGAGGGCGCGAGAGTGCGGATAATCTCCCGCATTATGGTTAATGGATGTGCTGCGGCTACACCTGACCCGCATATTGCACCTGGTTCGCGCCGCTGCACGGCCATTGACCCCGCGCTGCACCGGCGTTGATGAAGGCAGATCGTGCCACGGACGGCACGCTCTGCCGGGCACAAAACAACTCCGCTCACAGATGGCTTACGGGCTGTCCGGCTCCGCGAACAGGCTGATAATATCCCGTGAACCATGCAGCAGCCTCTCTATGCGTACTTCAGTATCAAGTACCCTGAACACGATCAGGTAGCGCCCATAAGCGCAACTTCTGACGCTTTGTCCCAGCTCGGGCCTTTCCCTGTAGATAACCGGTGACTCCGCTATCAACAGGCACTGCTGGTAAAGTTCTTCCGTGAAGCTGACTGCACGTACCGGATTGTCCTGTGCGATATAGTCGCCGATAGCTTCCATATCCTGTTCTGCCAGTGGCGATATGCCGAGTTTCATTTCGTCTGCTTACCTTCAGCCATACGCTGGTATTTGCGTGACAGACGCCCGAACACCTCTTCCGCGCTTTTGCTTTCACCGCTGTTTATCCCTGCGCTGACCGCTTTTTGCAGTGTCTCAAGTTTCATCTGCTGCTCCCGCTCTTCCAGGGCGCGAAGGCCTGCCCGGATAACCTCACTGGTGTTGTTGTAACGTCCGCTGTCTATCTGTTCGCGGATGAACGCTTCGAAGTAGGGACTCAGGGCTACGCTGGTTGGCATGGTGGTTTCTCCGGCTGGATTACTATCAGTTATTAACTGTTAGTATACTGTGTCATTTTTCATCGGCAACTTCCGACGCATCATTCCCCCGCTGCTCCGCCGGATGCGTACTCGCATGCACCGCCTGAAGCGCCCGGATACTCACCTGGGTGTATATCTGCGTGCTCTCCACGCTCCGGTGGCCCAGCATCGCCTGTATCCACCGCAGGTCCGCGCCGTTCTCCAGCATCTGGGTGGCCATCGCGTGCCGGAACAGGTGACAACTGCCTTTGTCGATGCCCGCCGCTCTCAGGTACGGCACCACCGCCATTGTGATACCGCTCGCCGTTAACCCCGCCACGCCATCCATCGCCAGGAACAGCGCCTTGCAGTCCGGGCTGACCAGCACCTCCGGGCGCACATGATGCAGATAACGCTCCAGCCACCACAGCGCCCGCTCGCCCACCGGCACTATCCTGTCCTGCTTTCCCTTGCCCTGCACGATGGTCAGTATCTTCCGGCTGAAGTCCACGCTGTATATCTCAAGCCCCGCCACCTCACCGCGCCGGATACCCGTCGACCACAGCAGCTCCAGCAGTGCCCGGTCACGGATGCCCTGATGCGTCGTCAGGTCGCACAGACTCACGATGTCCTCCACCTGCTCCACGCTCAGGATGGTGCGCGGCAGGTGCTTCTCCAGTCTCGGCAGCTCCAGGTCGGCGGCAGGGTTGGCGAGGATAAGCCCCTGCTTCGCCATCCAGGAGAACCACACCTGAAGCGGCTGCAACGCCGTGCGCTGTGTCCGGGAGCTGAGCGGTTCGCCGTTGCGCTTGCGGTAGCCGTACAGGTAACGCTGGTAACTCTCCAGCACCGGCCGCGTGATGTCGCCGGCATTATACAGGCCACGCTCTGCGGCCCAGCAGATAAAGCGGTAGCTGTGATGCGTCTGCACCTTCAGCGTCGTCTCCGACCAGTTACGCTCCCGCCGCCACTTCACGAACCGCAGCAGCAGCGCGTACAGGCTTTTAGGATGTGTCGCCGGGCCAACCGGCTGGCGGTAGATGTCATCCACGGTGAGAAGTCGGTTTGAAGCGGGTTTGCGGTTTGACGGCGGTCTGCGGTAAGCCATGGTGACGCTCCGGTGTCAGGGCTGGCGGGTCAGGAAGAGGGTTCAGATAACGAGGGCGATGGCGGCAGCGGGGTTTTCTTTTTTCGCCTGATTACTGCATCCGGTGCAGGGCAGACTTGCGCGGCATCATTCCCTTGTGCCGTCTGGCCTGAGGCCACTTTTTGCCGGTCAGACTTAGCCCGAACCTGACCCGAACTTAGGGTAGACCTGCCTTCACCTGCATCAGACTTGCCCAGGTCAGAGCCA
>NZ_DASYBS010000074.1:0-2237 GCF_036500665.1 Cedecea sp. | reverse complement strand
GACCCCAGCCATCATCAATCAGGAAGAGGAGCTTTGCAGGTCGGGGAATATACATGCGCGGGATTATAACGGGCTACGGTAGCTGAAAAAAGCGCCTTTCTGACAGCGCCTTAGCTCCCGCCGCAGGCGGGCTACTGTTCTCAGTGAGGCCTGGAATGCCAGTGGAGGCTCTGCCGGAGCCCGAAGTATCGCCACGATGGTAAGTGCCAGGGGCGTAAAGCTCGGGCGATGGCTGGCCGGGCGATTGATGAAGGAACTCAGTATCAGCAGTTGTCAGGTGCCTGCGCATAAATACAAACGCGGAGGCAGTGAGCATGTTGAAATCCCGAACCTTCTTGCCCGGCAGTTCGCCGTCACAGAACCAGATCAGTGCTGGTGTGGAGATGTGACTTATATCTGGACGGGAAAACAGTGGGCTTATCTCGCTGTGGTGCTGGAGCTGTTCGCCCGAAAACCGGTGGGCTGGGCGATATCGACCTCACCGGACTCAGACCTCACCATAAAAGCGCTTCAGATGGCGTGGGAGCTGCGAGGGCAACCATCAGGCGTGATGTTCCACAGCGATCAGGGGAGCCACTATACCAGCCGCAAGTATCGGCAGATGCTGTGGCGTTGCCGGATAACACAGAGTATGAGTCGCCGGGGAAACTGCTGGGATAACAGCCCGATGGAGCGGTTCTTCCGCAGCCTGAAGAGTGAATGGGTACCGGCGACGGGCTACAAAAGCTTAGGGGAAGCGAAGTCGGCCATAATCCGGTATATCACAGGGTATTACAGTGCTCTCCGGCCCCACTGGTATAACGGCGGCTTAACGCCAAATGAATCAGAGCGGCTGTTCCACGAACAGTCAGGTCCTGTGGCCAAAATTAGTTGACCACTACAGGCTTCCCTGGTGTTGGGTCTCTGGCCACCTCTCCTGTGCGCATGCGGGCACGGAGAGGGCTTTTTTAGAGAGTCAGACAATTGTAGAAGCCGCAATAAATACGGCTTATTAAAAATAATCAGATGTGGAAAGCTACGCGCTTCCCGGTGGGCAGGGTAATATCTATGCTTAATTCCCCGCCCAGCGCCACAACGTAGCGTTTAAGAGTAGAAAGACGGGGATCATTATCTGGCTGCTCAATCTTCGACAATGTAGGCTGTTTTACCCCCATCGCGGCGGCAAGCTCAGACTGCGAGATCTGCAATTCGTTACGCAGCTGGCTTAAAAGCACATCGCGGCGCATCTCTTCAACGCGTTCGGCAATGAGCTTTTGGCTTTCGGGGCTTTGCAGTGCCATCAATTCTTTTAAAGTGGACATGTGATTTCCTTACTTTGCCAGGTGCTCGGTAAACTCTTTATCAGCTAACTTGATCATATTTTTGTAAAACCGCTTTTCATTGAGTCCGGTCTTATCACCGGCACATAAAACAACGGCGTTACGCTTCGGATCAAACGCAAAGAAAGCTCTGATAGGATTACCAGCGTGTTGGACACGTAACTCCTTCATATTTGCATAATCAGAGTCATTAACAGTGTCAACATAGGGACGTCCCAGATGTGGACCAAATTCTTCCAGCAGATGCATTGCCGATAACATATCAATCTGTAAGGCCGGGGTTTGAGCCTTAAGCCAGTCATCGAAAGTATCCGTCGTCTCAACACTCCACATCAGCGATCCCTCATAGCTTATTTGCTATAGAAAATAATATTACCTATTTGCTATAATTTCAAGAAAAATGGCACTTTTTAACATAATGTACGTTATCGGCGCCACGCGTGTAGCTCCCATATTGGGGTTTGGGGAGCAGCGGAACAGTAAACGCCGTTAAGTGGTCAACTTAAATAGCCATTAATCTATTAATCAATAAATTATGCCTCTTCATTGAAAGCTCTCAGCTCACCCTTGCTGACGGATTCCGGCACTGTAAATGAATAGCGCCCCTGCATGTTGATATGCCCACACTGTAACGGTGAAAGTTTCTCAACGTCTGAATCCAGAACCGGATAGCCCTCACGCCTGAGCTGCTGAATTACTGCATCCATGTAAATCGTGTTCCACAGAACAATAATATTGAGCACCAGACCCAACGATCCAAGCTGATCTTCCTGGCCTTCACTGAACCGCCCCGGAAATCCTGGAGACTAAACTCCTTGAGAAAGAGGCAAACAGGATGACTAAAAATACGCGTTTTTCCCCTGAGGTCCGCCAGCGGGCCATCCGTATGGTTCTGGAGAGTCAGAACGAATACGACTC
>NZ_DASYBS010000073.1:0-2773 GCF_036500665.1 Cedecea sp. | reverse complement strand
GCAGCAGCGGCTTGACGCCAGAGCCAACGTGATCGGCGGTATTAATGAACAGTTTTATCGTAACCAGCTCGACGCCCTGGGTTATGAAACCGCGACAATTGACCAGTTTCAGAACCTTGATGCCAGCCCGGACCCGGAGTGGGGCGACAAATACCGCTTCTACTGGCAGGTGAATATCCCGGCAGACGCAAACGTGGCCTGGCAAACCTGCATCAGCGCCTGTAACTCGGCAATCCGCACCTGGGGCGACACGGTAGCTGAATGCGTTATCGACAAGCTTTGTCCCTCTCACACCGTCGTTGTTTTTGCTTATCCGGAAGGAACGAAAGATGCACAGAATTGACACCCCAACAGCACAACCCGATAAATTTGGTGCGGGTAAAAATGGGTTTACCAGCGGTGACCCTTCCACCGGACGCCGGGCCACAGATCTGAACAGCGAAATGTGGGATGCTCTTCAGGAGGAAATTTGTCATGTGATTGAATCCTCCGGGCTGGCGCTGAACAAAGAGCAGCATGATCAGCTCTACCAGGCTATTCAGACATTAGTCGATTCAAAAATTCCTGACGCGCTAATCAGAAACAGAAATCTTTCTGACCTGGTTGATAAGGCCGTCGCCCGTTCTAACCTGGGGCTGGGAAAGGCGGCCGTAAAGGATGTCCAGACCGCTAAAGGGGATGCGACGGAGGGGCGTGTGTTAGTCAACGGCCATGCCACTGCAGCGAATGTCGGTGCTGTTCCGGTTGCGGGTGGTGATGTGGCCTGGCTCGATAATGCGAGTCACTATTCAACAAAAGAGGGCGCGTGGCCCGGCGGTGGTGCTTTTCAGAGCCAGCTGGCTGACCGGCGTGCCCTGTTTTATTCCGCCGGTTACAGCGCCGGCGGGAACGTGTATCTGCCCATGACCAAAGCGACCGTGCAGACGACGGGTACCGGGTATCAGGCCGCCATCAGTTACGGGGTGCTGGTCTCCGGAAAAAATGATTTTCCATCCGGCTGTATTCATATTCTCGATGACCAGGGACGCGACCATATCTGGATGTTTAACCCCAATGATAACTCCTTTACCGCGAACGGCTCCATTCGCGCAGGCGCCAGCGTTTATGCAGGCAGGGCGATTTTCGAGCCAGGCGGTAATATCAATGGCGAAATCTGGGGGGGCTGGCTGAGCACATGGCTCGCTAATCAATTTACCGCGCGGGATAACAACATCAATACCCGTGCCACATGGGACTGGGCAAATGGTCAGCTTGCCGCGCGGGACAACAATATTAACACCCGCTCAACATGGGACTGGGTGAATCAGCGTATTGGTGAAGTACAGAGCTGGACGTCGCAGAACTTTGTTTCCAGTGTGCAGCTGGGCGCGGTGATTTCCACCTGGTGGCCTGCCGCGGGCGGTGACGCGCCTGCGGGGTACGTGCTGACAGGAGGAGATTTTAATGAAGACCAGTCTTATGTGCGCTACAAACCCGTACAGTTCTGGACGCGTGGCGGGTGGGTGAATGCGCAGGGGTAAACATGCAAAATATTAAAAATTTCAGGGTTAAACAACCCACCGAAAAAGACACTGAAAAATACGGTGATGCCACTGCCGGTATACGTTTTTTCGAATCAGAAGACGGGCAGGACTGGTATGAGTGCCAGTCCCGGTTTGCGGATAACACGATAAAAATCATGTACGACAGCGAGAATGTTATTCGCTCAGTTATTGATAAGCCGGTGCCGGAACGCGGCAATATTTATGCCGTGTCGATGTTTTCCCCCGAGGGGATGAGCGTTGCAGAAATCAGCGAGAAGTTACCGGAGGGCTTCAGCATCAGGCGCGGGGAATGGGTATTCGACGGTAAAAAAGTGGTTCCGCGCATCTGGTCGAAAGAGGAGTTAATCGCGCAGGCGCAGAAAACAAAATCAGCACTGCTTGATGAAGCCGCACACGTGATAGCACCGCTGCAGGATGCATCAGATGTTGAGATGGCAACGGAGGAAGAGTTACAGCTACTCAAAACCTGGAAAACGTACCGCGTCATGCTGAATCGTGTGGATGTCAGTGCTGCGCCGGATGTCAGGTGGCCGGAAAAAACGAGTGTTTAAACATACGAAAAGGGTCCCCTCCACACATTTTGTACCGGAGGCTATATTTATTTCTTTTTTCTTCCCTGGCGGAAAAAGTAACGATCAAGACGGAGAAATATCCCTAATGCGACGCATATAAACAGGGTAAGGAGAACGGGGGCCAGCAGGCTTTTATCCGACATGAGCGAATGACTCCGGAACACTAATCAAGAAAATAGCTGAATCTGTCTGCTCTGATGGTCTCCAGAGCGTCACTCAGGGATAAAAAGCCATTATAGTATTCCCACGTATTGTAGGTTGATAACATGTTGAGCATCCAGACATTCCCGGATTGATTCCAGGTGATTCTGGCGAACGGGTGAATATTTTTTCTGTTCGTAGTCGAGCGCCATGCAACCGGAATCTCACAAAACTCAACGGCCTGCTCATCAATGCGGAAGATAATATTGGGTTTATCGAGAGCAGCTCTTCCGGGGCTCATTGTTCTGAGGAAGGACTCGACTTCTGCCTTAATGGCGTTGAACTCAAGATCGTTGAAGTTCATCAATCAATGCCTCACTGAACCGCCCCGGAAATCCTGGAGACTAAACTCCTTGAGAAAGAGGCAAACAGGATGACTAAAAATACGCGTTTTTCCCCTGAGGTCCGCCAGCGGGCCATCCGTATGGTTCTGGAGAGTCAGAACGAATACGACTC